>CALMAV010000179.1:7649-8522 GCA_937859895.1 uncultured Bryobacterales bacterium
GCGGTTGATCTGTTTTCCCGTAAGGGCTTTAAAGGCACCACAACACGTGAGATCGCGACCGCGGCAGGCGTAACTGAAGCAATCATCTTTCGTCATTTCGCAACCAAAGAGCAGCTCTACAAAGCCATCATTGATCAGAAACTGGGCTCTCCTGACACTGCCGATTGGATCATCGGGTTTCGGTCTGCCATGGATCAGAACGACGATGAAGCCGTAATTCGGCAGCTGATCATTGCCATTATTGAGACTCACAAAACCGACTCGAAATTTGAACGGTTAATGCTTTATGCAGCGCTGGAGGGCAATGAGATTGCTCTGCTGTACATGCGCCAAATGACAGCATCCATCATCGATGCATTTCGAAGTTACTTTCTTCGTCGGCAGAGGGAAGGCTTTCTTTCGCCGGTCGGTCCAGACTTGGCACTGATGGCGATTGTCGGCATGGCACAGCATTATGCGTTGAATAAATACGTTCACAAATTCAAGGACATGGATGATTGTCCCTCGGATGAGGGAGCTCTCGAAAGCTTCACGCAAATCGTGATGGATGGACTCTGCGTAAAGCAGCGGGACGGTCTTGCGAAGGAGGCAAGAGCTCAATGAAAACTAACGCTGTACTTACGCTCTGCGGCTTCAGTCTGTGTGTAAGCCTGCTGGCTCCTTCGTGTATCAGCCGGAAGAAGGCTGCCGTGGAGACTCCCGCGGTGAAGTCCATCGATGTCACAACGGCTCCATCGGTAGTGCGCCAGGTTTCGGCAGCGTTCAATGAGACTGGCACATTTGCCGCTGACGAATCTTCTGATATTGCGCCGCCTGTTGCGGGACGCGTGATCCGAACGCCGGTTGATGTTGGCGCCTTTGTCAAGGAAGGGC
>CALMAV010000179.1:8532-8808 GCA_937859895.1 uncultured Bryobacterales bacterium
CGATCATAGAGACGCCGAATTAAAGCTGCAACAAGTCCGGGCGCAGTTGGCCGAAGCAACAGCGGGCGTAAGGCAGGCGCAGTTTCGAATCGGCTTGAGCTCAGGGACTTTCGAAGAGGGTAAGGTGCCCGAAGTAGCGGCAGCACGCGCTAACTATGAGTCGGCTCAGGCACAGGCAAAGCTGGCTGCCGCCGACGCGCAGCGGTACGCCAATCTGGTTGCATCCGGGGATGTGTCGCGTAGTGCTTTCGAAAAAGCGCGCACACAACAGGAAAC
>CALMAV010000180.1:0-4529 GCA_937859895.1 uncultured Bryobacterales bacterium
CGGTGTAGCCGAGCCATGGTTCAATTGCATGTTAGAACGGGAGCGCCAGTTCCGCGTCGTCGCCATCGCCTGTCCCTGCATCAGTAGCCTATCTGCTGCAACGCGCGCGCGATTACAGACAGATTGGAACGCAAGGGCGCCAAGCGCGCTTGTCTACTAGGGACTCTCTACGCGGCGAAATTAGCCAAGCTTTCATCGCGATTGGCCGGAAAGCTGCACAGGGTCATTCTCGGTGACACCTGAGACGCTGATTCGGAGTACGGTAGGAAACTGCAAAAGCAGATGCCTTCGATAAAGTTCTTCGGGAACCCCATAATGTCTGCCCTTCTAAAGCGGGTTACTAAATATCGCGTGCTCGGTTTGGTCAGACCATAGCTCTCCGGCCAAGAACTCGGTTTCCGGGAAGCTTAGATGAAGGACATGATTGATAACGAGTATTTACCCGAACTGATGCGGTCGCAGTTCAACGTACTTAGCAATGTTGCTCTGCACTACTCAGGTGCCTTCCCAATTCCGAAACCGACTGACCTCATGATCATTGAAGCGGAAGATGACAAGCTGCTTCTACTAGCACGCCGCAAGAATCTGAAAAACCTCTCTCCGGGCGTTAGGGTCAGGACGTTTTAAAATCGGACGGTCACTTACTCTTGATCACTCGGCGCAATAAGCATGCTGCCGAAGTTAGTAACTTCATCGCTGCCGATCAGCCTACGTCTCACGTACTAACTAGCTGTCCGTTGATTCTCAGAACGCACGGAAGGAGTATTAGTGAGCCAGTTCAGCGTTGCGCGTCTGTGCGACTGGTGGTCGGCGCATGATGAATGGCAGGGGTACCAGGCACAGGACAAGCACCGACATGACCCAGAAGCTGTTCTGATAACTCAGCCCGCCTGCTTGTGCCTGGACGGTTTGATAGGCCATAGCTAACGCTTTGTTCGCGGCAGTAGCAGCGTCGTAGCCATGCGACATGAAGAGCGACTTGAATCCAACCAGCATCGTGTCGAAGCTGCTGCCATTTGTTGCATGCTGGATCAGCGCGTTCTGGTGAGTCTGGTTCTGCCTGGTCAGGAAAACGCCAAGTAAAGAAGTGCCGATACTGCCACCCATGTTGCGCGAGAAGTTGGAAAGTCCGGAGACCTGGTTATTCTTCTCTGGAGGAACACCGATATAGTTCAGAGTGCTGATAGGCACGAAAATAAACGGCAGAGGCAGCACCTGCACTACCCGCAGCCAAACCATAGTTTGAAAATCAATGCCTATGTAAACCACCGTCATCCGATACAGAGTGATGCCCATGGCGAGGAACCCTAGCGAGACCAGCAGGCGGGGGTCTACCTTTGTCTTGGTTGTGACGAAGCCCGCAATAGGCATGACCAGCATAAGAGCAAGGCCGCCCGGCGAGAGCGCCATGCCAGCGCGTTCAGCATTGTAGCCAAGGCTGGTCTGCAGGAACTGTGGAATCAAGACTGTTGTGCCGAACAGCACGATTCCCAGTACAAACGAGAAAAAGACAGCTGTGCCGAAGTTGCGATTGCGTAAAAGCCGCACATCCACAATGGGGTTGTCGTGATACCACTCCCAGAGAAAGAACGCAATCAGCAAAGGCACTCCGATACAGAACATGGTTGTGATGAGCGGCGAACTGAACCAGTCCTCTTCCTGGCCCTTATCAAGAACAATTTGAAAGCAGGCAACGCCAATGACGATCAGCGCTAATCCGATGTAGTCGATCTTAATTCCTGAGCCTTTTCGCTCCTGCACCCAAGGCGGATCCTCGACAAACCGCGAGGTCATGAACAGCGAGAGAAGGCCGACCGGAAGATTGATGAAGAAGATCCAGTGCCAGTTGTAGTTCTCCGTAATCCAGCCACCGAGTGTGGGACCGATAGCGGGCGCTGCAACTACCGCCATACCGTAAAGCGCGAAAGCCATACCGCGTTGCTGTGGCGTAAATGTATCAGCAAGGATCGCTTGTTCGGAGGGTTGCAATCCGCCACCGCCGGCTCCTTGCAACACACGGAAAAAGATGAGCCAGGGCAGGCTCGCGGCTAACCCGCATAGAACAGAGCAAACCGTAAACAGAACTACGCAAGACATGTAGAAGCGCTTACGGCCAATAACGGTGGAGAGCCAACCCGATACCGGTAGCACGATTGCACTCGAGACCAGGTAGCTGGTCAGCACCCAGGTTGACTCTTCGTAACTTGCCCCGAGCGTACCTGCGATATGGGGCAACGACACATTGGCGATGGAAGAATCCAGCACTTCCATAAAGGTTGCCAGAGTGACAGTGAAGGCAACGAGCCAAGGATTGTGGGCTGGTCGCCAGCCTGCGCGAGTGTCCGTCCGCTGTGCCATTGCTCTACGATCCGATGCGCACTCGGGGCTCAACTGACATGCCGGGACGTAGCTTCTCCAGATTGCGCTGACCCGGATTCAAACGGAGTCGGACAGGAATGCGCTGCACCACTTTGACGTAGTTGCCGGTGGCGTTCTCAGGCGGCAGAACACTGGAGACGGCTCCTGTCGAACCGCCAATGCTTTCGACATAACCCTGGAAATCCTGTTTCAATGCGTCAACGTGAACGGTGGCTGATTGCGAAGGCCGGAGAGCCGCCAGCTGAGTTTCTTTGAAGTTAGCCGTGATCCATAAATCATTGATCTGGGCAATTTGCAACAGCTGCTGGCCGGCTACGACGTGCGCTCCCAATTCAGCCGATCGCTTCAGGACAATACCATCTACAGGCGATGCAATTTTGGTGTAACTCAGCTTCAACTGCGCTTGTTCCAGTTGAGCTCTGGCGGCTTGAGCGGCTGCCTGATTGGAGCGAACGGTCGCCTGGCGAATGGCAAGCTGGCTGGGAGCGCTGGTGCGATACTGCGAAAGCTTGCTCTGGCTTGAGGCTAATTGCGCACGCCGTCCGTCTACCGTGCGATCTGCTGCTTCCACTAACGCCCGATTCTGCAGGACGATTGCCCCTTGTGCTTTCGCTGCCGCTACCGCCGCATCGTAGTCCTGTTTAGAAATCTCATCTTGGGCGACTAGCCTTTGATAGCGCTGCAAGTCTGCCTGCGCCTTGGCGCTGTTGGCTTCGGCCTCGACGAGCTTTGCCGCATCGGAGGCACGCTCACCTTCGGCGGCCGCTAGGGCAGCTTGCGCGTTAGCCACATCAGACTCGCCACTTGAGATGCTGGTGCTGCTTTCCACCTGGGTGAGAGGTACTTGGGGCTGTTCGGCCACAACAGTACTTTGCGCCTGTGATAGCTGGGCCAGGGACTGATTGAGGCTTGCCTGATAGTCTCGCGGGTCAAGATCTACCAGCGGCATGCCAGCTTTCACTGCCTGGTTGTCGTCAACGTAAACAGCAGTGATGGTGCCGTCGATACGCGACGTAAGAGAATTCAGATGTGCGTCTACTTGAGCATCGTCTGTGGTCTCAAACTGGCGGGCTCCGAGCCACCAGAAAACTGCACCAACGGCCGCAGCGAGCAACACCAGACTGAATATGAGAAAAGCCCGCCCACGTCCGCGAGTGTTGGATTTTGCCGCGGAGGCTTCAGGCGGTTGCTGTGCCGCCGGAACTTCAGTAGTTACCGTTTGTGAACTCATCCTAACGACATCACATACATATGTGTATCACATTACAAACGCCGGTGTATGTATTATAGATTGTCGGTCACCATGGTACGGCAGAGCAAGAAAATGAGGGAAGTTGGGAAGAGCACTGTCCGGAAACGTCGGGTAGAGCCTAACAAGCATCAGGTCAGGACTGAGCAGACACAAGGCAAGCTACTACGGTCCGCTCTTAAGATTTTTGCAAGAGACGGCTTCGAAGCAGCCCGCCTGGAAGAGATTGCGAAGGACGCCGGGTTTACCCGTGGCGCGTTCTACGCTCACTTCGAAAGTAAGGAAGGCTTGTTCCTGGCGTTGCTCGAACAGCAAATTTCGAAACATCTGGAGCGAGTGCGTGCGCTGGTGGATGCGGCTGAAACAGTGCCGGAGAAGCTCACGGTTTTCCGCGAGTATTACGTCTCACGACTTGCCGATCAGAACTGGGCCATGTTGATGTTGGAGTTTAAGCTCTATGCCGCGCGGCATCCGGAGAAGCGCGGACGCCTTGTGGCGAGCCATCGCGCAATACGCAAGGGATTTAAAATACAGTGCCTAGCCGAGATCTTTGATGGAAAGCAGGATGCGCCACGAGGAATGCTGGAGGCCGTCCTGCATAGCTTTGTTCTGCAGCGAGCCTACGATCCGCAAGCGTTTTCGGAACAGCAAGCAGTAGATTCCCTGCGACTTATCTTTGACCGGCTGGTCGGCTTGTAGTGGAACTTGCGGTCTCAAAGCCGACCTGCTTGCGGCGGAGGAGAACACGGATACTTCAAGGCATGTGCTTCACTTCGACTTAAGTAGATGGAGACAAAGATGAGCCAGATGAAGCTGAGAAAACGGGCAATGGGAAGGCAAGGAGCAGCATAAATGGTCACCATCACTACCGTGGCCAACGCGGAGATAATTGCCAGGAAGT
>CALMAV010000180.1:4539-4852 GCA_937859895.1 uncultured Bryobacterales bacterium
GGCCAAAAGCGTCCAGCGTGGCAAGGCACCGACTCCCGCTAGCGTTACGCCAGTCAGGAAAATCGCAAAGAAGCCTGCCCAGCCCGGGCCTCCCATAAGAAACGGGAGGAACTGCAAGGTATGGAATGCCGAGCCCGGGTCAACGATACCGGGCGATGCTAGCGCCCACGAGAACAACGCCGCGAGGGCAAGTAGAAGAGCGGCACCGATTGAGCCCGATAAGGTTAGCGCAGCAGCAATTGAGGAGCTCCTACGGAAATGCTGCCCGGCGTTCAGAGTCGCCCCTAGCAATGCCAGACAAATGGACGAGGCT
>CALMAV010000181.1:0-4203 GCA_937859895.1 uncultured Bryobacterales bacterium
ACGACATTGTGGATGACATCTACTCCAACTTCTGGAGTGAAGAGCGGCAGAGCTTTGTCCAGGCTAAAGGAAGCGGAACATTAGACGCCTCTATCCTGCTAATGCCGCTGATGCGGTTCATCAGCCCGGTCGATCCGAAGTGGCTATCCACCATGGCTGCCATTGAATTAGATCTCGCTGAGGACGCTTTTGTCTATCGCTATCGAAATCGCGAAGTGCAAGACGGTCTCACCGGTGAGGAAGGAAGTTTCACCTGCTGCTCGTTTTGGTTTGTCGAGTGCCTGGCGCGTTCGAATCAGGTTGATAAGGCCCGGCTCCTGTTCGAGAAACTGCTGGCGCATGGAAACCATCTAGGCCTGTTCTCCGAGCAAATGAGCCGCAGCGGACGTCCTATCGGCAATTTTCCTCAAGCCTTGACTCATCTGGCGCTGATTAGTGCGGCTACTTATTTGGACCGCGCACTTTCCAAGGGAGATCCCAGTCCGTGGGCCTAGCATTTAGAATGCCTTAAAGCATTGATGCTCATAATGTAGGGATGGACGCACCCTTGCTTCCCCTCTTCCCGCTCTCACTGGTGCTGCTGCCCGGCATGCCTTTGCCGCTGCACATCTTTGAAGAGCGCTACAAAGAATTGATGGCTGACGTAATACCAGGTAAACGCGAGTTCGGTGTGGTGCTGGCCAAAGAAGAAGGGATTGTTAACGTTGGCTGCACAGCTGTGGTGCAGGAAGTAATCCGCCGCTATCCGGACGGCCAGTTGGATTTGGTAGCAGTTGGACAGCGTCGCTTTGAAGTTGAGTCATTGGACGAAAGCGAAGCCTACTTGCGTGCCGAGGTGGGTTACTTCGACGATGAAGACGATGCCGCGCCTTCGCAGGAACTGCGAAGCAAGGCCGTGGATGCGTGCCGTCCGCTGCTGGAAACCGAAGCGCTGCCCGGTGGTGAGTTCTCCCGGTTCGACAGCCCCCGCTTGAGCTTCAAGCTTGGGCAACTCATTACCGACGTTGATCGACGGCAGCTTCTGCTCTCGCTCCGTTCAGAAGTGGAGCGTTTAGAGTACCTGGTGAAGATGCTGCCCGACTACACGATCCAACGAGAACGGACAGCACTGGCCAAACGTGTAGGGCCTTTGAACGGACACGCCAAGCACGTTGTGAACTCTTAGAGGATCTGCTGTTGGAACGGCAAAGTCTGATCTTTGATGCCGACGATACGCTCTGGGAAAATAACATCTACTTCGAGTCGGCTTTCACGCAGTTCTGCGGATACCTTCAGCACTCCAGGCTGACACCGTCGCAGGTACGTGAAGTGCTTGATGAGATCGAAATAGCTAATGTGAAGATTCACGGCTATGGCTCTCGGAACTTTGCTCGTAGCCTAACGCAGTGCATGCAGCATCTGGCGGAACGAGACATCAGCGAGGCGGATTTATCGGCAGTGCAGAAGTTTGCGATGGCGATACTCGAGCAACCGATGGAGTTGCTGCCCGGAGTGCAGGAAACGGTTGCGGATCTTGCAACGCGGCATGAGCTGACGCTCTTCACGAAGGGTGATCCGGATGAGCAACGGATCAAGGTGGACCGCTCCGGATTGGCCCAATACTTTTCCCACGTTGCCATTGTGCGCGAGAAGAATGAGCGCGCCTATCGCAGCCTGATGGAAGATCGCGGCATGGTTCCGGAACGAACCTGGATGGTGGGCAACTCACCCAAGTCGGATATTAATCCGGCACTAGCTGCTGGGATGAAGGCCGTATTTGTGCCTCATCACCGTACCTGGAGCCTGGAACATGAATCGGTTCCGGAAGCTCACTCCGGTCTTGTTCGCATTGCGAACATCAACGAGTTACGGAGTATTTTCTAGGGTTAAAAGCGAGCAACGCTTTGACCCTAGTGAAACGCCGCGGCGGATTCATTAACGAAATTCAGCAGCGTGGAGGGAAAGATGCCGAGTATGAGCACTCCGATAGCGCTGGCCCAAATCGCAATACGCAAACTTGGAGACGCGGGGATCAGCCGGACAGTGTTCGCGGCCGGCTCGCGCATGAAGACGGCAACAATAATCTTCAGATAGTAGTAAGCCGCAATCGCACTATTCAGTAAACCGAAAACAGTAAGCCACACAAGATGCGAATCTAACGCAGCTTGAAAAACGTAAAACTTCCCAAAGAATCCGCCGGTAAGCGGAACGCCAATCAGCGAGAATACGAATACCGCCAGCAGTGCCGACATCATTGGTTCGCGCCGGACCAGACCGTCGAGATCGTCAATCTTCACGAACTTCTCGTTGCGAGATGCAATATGGCTGATAACTGCGAACGCTCCAATATTCATCAATGCATAGGAAGCAAGATAAAACATGGCGGCCGTCATGCCGATCTGAGAGCCCGCTGCGAGTGCAACCATCACATAACCAGCATGAGCTATGGAGCTATAGCCCAACATCCGCTTGACGTTGGTTTGCAGCAAAGCCCCGAAGTTGCCGATAACCATGGTGAGCAAGGCGCAGACCCAAGCTAGCGGGAGCCAACTTTCGTTTAAGGGTCGGAACGAGTAGAGGAAAACGCGGAAGAACACGGCAAACGCAGCAGCTTTTGGGCCGGCTGACATGAAGGCACTGACCGGGGCAGCCGCGCCCTGATAGACATCAGGAGCCCAGATTTGAAACGGCGCAACTGAAACTTTAAAACCCAGCCCAACAAACAGCAAGGCCAGCGCTAGTCCGACCAAAATGGATGGGTGCTGCGTCTCATCAAGCGTACGGCGTATAGCTTCCAAGTTCGTAGAGCCAAGCAGACCGTAGATCCAGGCGATGCCGTATAGAAGGAACGCCGTGGCAAATGAGCCGAGCAGGAAGTACTTCAGTGCAGACTCATTGTTCCGGCGATCGTCACGAAGAAAGCCCGCCAGAACATAGGTGGCGATGGACGAGATCTCCAGGCCGATGAACACCATAATCAGATCGGTTGAAGTGGCCAGCACACATTGGCCGACAAGGGAGAACAAGATGAGGGAGTAGAACTCTCCCGATTGAGCGCCTTCGCGTTCGAGATATGTGAAGGAGGCCAAAATGCAGAGGAACCCAACAACTAGCACCAGACCACGGAAGAATGTGCCATATCCGTCGTTGGCGATCATATTCTGGAATGCCGAGCCGCTACTGCCAAACACCCAGACGTTAGCTATAAACGCAGCGCCTATACCCAGCAGCCCAAGGCCGCCAAGAATGCGCTTGTTGCCGGCAGGCAGTCCCGCTTCCAGCATCATGATCGCGATGCCGAAAATAGTAAGCAGGATCTCCGGAAGGAAGCGCAGGTACTCGATCAGATGCGGTTGGAAATTACCGAGCATGTGAGCCCTCGGCAATCTGCTTGGAAAGCGGAGCGTTCATTTGAACCCTGTATTCATTGCTCATGCTGGTTTGGTCGAGAAGATGAGCGGTGGCTGAAGAGATTGGTTGCAAGAAGGGTTGTGTGTAGGAGCCGAGCCAAACCATCATGGCGCAAAGCAACAGGATAGGAGCCCACTCTGGGAGGCGAAGATCGGTAAGCGGCCTTGCGCCAACGGCTGATTTGCCGAGGAAAACACGCTGGTACATCCAGAACATATAAGCGGCTGACAGAATCACCCCCACAGCGGCCCAGGCAGCCCAGGAAAAATGAGCGATGGCAGCGCCCTGCATCACCAGGAATTCACCAATGAAGTTGCAGAGAGTCGGCAAACCTATGCTGGCGAGAAGCGCAATCATGAACGAAGTTGCAAAACGTGGTGCGTGCGTCGCAACGCCTCCGAAATCGTTGATCTCCATAGAGCCGCGGCGGACTTCCAGGTAGCCGGCCAGAATGAATAAGGCTCCGGTCGAAAGGCCATGCGCGATCATTTGGAAAACCGCGCCATCAGCTCCCTGTTGAGTGAAGGAGAAGATGCCGAGTACGATGAAACCAAGATGGCTGACTGATGAGTAAGCGATCAGCCGCTTGATGTTGGGCTGGATCAGAGCTAGCAGAGCGCCATAGATGATGCCAATAATTGCTAGCACGACAATCCAGCTGGCGCAGCGGTGAGCGCCATTCGGAGCAAGCGGTAGCGAGAAGCGAATCAACCCGTATGCACCCATCTTGGACATAACGGCCGCTAGAAGAAAAGTAGCCGGCACTGGTGCCTGCGTGTACGTTTCCGGCAGCCAGGTGTGAAATGGGAATAT
>CALMAV010000181.1:4214-5743 GCA_937859895.1 uncultured Bryobacterales bacterium
GTTGTTGGCTGGGATTCAGCGAAAGGCGGCCTGAGTTGAAGCCGTTCATGACATCGACGTAGTCAAACGAGCCCGTCAGGCTGTGGATGTAGATGATAGAGCCGAGCATCAGCACAGAGCCCAAGAATGTATAGACGAAGAACTTGACCGCAGCTGGCGCTTTTCGTGGTCCGCCATACCCGCCCACCATCAAATACATGGGCACAAGCGCCACTTCCCAAAATACGTAGAAGACAAACAGATCGAGCGCAGTAAACACACCGATCAGTCCAAACTCGAACAGCATCAGGAACGCATAGAAGTTCCGGCGGCGGTCCGGGATGAGCTCTTGCGTGATCCAAACAGCAATCGGCAGCAGGAAGGTGGTGAGCAGCACGAGCCAGAGGTTGATTCCGTCTACGCCGAGGTGAAAGCGAATTTGAGTGCCTGGGCTGTTGATCCACAAGGTGTCGATAACGGACGTGAACTGCGCCGGGTTGGCCAAGGCTGGACCGATAAGGCCGAGCGATAGAAGAAAGGTAATAATGCTGGTGAAGAACGCGACGGTAAACGCAGTCCGCGACTTAGGTGGAGTAAATAGCACGGCGATAAAGCCGAGCATGGGAAGCGCAAGAGTAACGGCTAGAAGACTCATCGATTGCCTCCGGCCAGTCCGATTACTAAGATCACCAGCAGCGAGCCGGCCAGAATCCAGGTACCATAATTTCGGATGCTTCCTGATTGCAACTGCCTGAACAGCGAACCCCAGCCGCGAACGATACGGGACAGCCCATTCACCAGAGAATTGTCGATCAGCGACTCATCCACTCCATGCCAGAGAAAGACCCGCGAAATAGCTTTCAGTGGGTTGACAATCACAGCGGCGTAGATTTCATCTACGTAATATTTGTTCGAGATCAAGCCATAAACTGGCCCGGCACCTACTCGCAGTGATTCAGCCAGCGCGGGTCGCATCACGTAAAGGAAAAAGGCAAGCAGGATCCCGATAATGCCGAGACTGGCCGATATAAACATCGCTGTTGTGTTCTCTTGTTCAGGCATCCCAAAGATCGGCGAGAGCCAGCGAGGGATGTTGATAAATCCGCCACCGAAAGCAAGTACGGCAAGGATCATCAAGGGGCCGGTCATGCTAAGCGGTGATTCATGAGCGTGCTTTCCTCCCCGGTAAGAACCAAAGAAGGCAAGAAAAAACGCGCGGAAGACATAAAAGGCAGTGACACCGGCCGTGATAGCACCAACCCAGAACATCCAAGGTGCGCGCTCATAAGCAGCTGAAAGAATTGCGTCTTTGCTGAAGAAGCCAGAAAAGCCCGGGAAGCCTGAGATGGCAAGACTGGCCACGCCAAGTGTAATGAATGTGATAGGCATGGCTTTTCGCAGCCCGCCCATATGGCGCAGATCCTGCTCACCTCCTAAACCGTGGATCACGCTGCCAGCGCCTAGGAAGAGTAAGGCTTTGAAAAAAGCATGCGTCATCAAGTGCCAGACACTAGCGGAGTAATCACCTAAACCGGCACCAAGAAACATGT
>CALMAV010000181.1:5753-6134 GCA_937859895.1 uncultured Bryobacterales bacterium
AGCTGAGACACAGTGGAGTACGCAAAGACCTTTTTAATATCATTTTGGGTCGCAGCAATTGTTGCAGCGAAAACCGCTGTCAACAGCCCGATAACCGCGACAACACCCATTGCGACAGGCGCATGGTTATACAAAAATGAGACACGAGACACCATGTAAACCCCAGCTGTGACCATGGTTGCCGCGTGGATCAGAGCGGAAACCGGAGTGGGCCCCGCCATGGCATCGGGTAACCAAACATACAGCGGTAGTTGAGCAGACTTGCCCGTGGCGCCTACGAAGAGGAGAAGGGTGATAGCAGTGATCGCGCCCATGGTTGCCTCAACCGGTAAAGAACCAACGGCAGCGGCCAGCTTGCCAAAATCGAGAGTTTTAAAGGTG
>CALMAV010000182.1 GCA_937859895.1 uncultured Bryobacterales bacterium
TCCTTGGACCTCATGCCTTTGTGCCGTGGTTATTCTTGTCCCTCAGCATCTGGTTTCCGCTGATGGTTTTTACCAGCAATCGGTATGTTAGTGCTCTCTTTCTGCCCGCGTATGTATTAGCAATAACGATTAACAAATTTTACGGTGGTGGTTTGTTTGGGGAGCAGACTTGGCCGTACGTTCTTGCTTGGTTATTAGCTCTGTCTTTGTTGACATTCGAAGTCTGGGCACGGCGCAGACGTAAGCTTCTGCCACCTGGGCGACTCTGGGGCTAACTTGTACCTCGGTTTGCATCGCTAGGCTTTCTCCTACCCGGGAATGCCGCATCTTCCCCTTCCATAAATCATCGAATAGGCACCATGGTTGCTACCAGCACCGTTGTAGACGAAATTCTAGAATGGAAGACTCGCCGCAATGCTGTTATCTTGGCGCACCACTATCAGGATGCTGAGATCCAGGATATTGCTGATTCTGTTGGCGATAGCCTCGAACTTGCTCGCATAGCTCAGCAGTTCGACGGAGAGGCGATTGCATTCTGCGGTGTCAAGTTCATGGCTGAAACGGCCAAAGTTCTCAATCCCACCCGCACTGTTGTGCTTCCTGACCTGCACGCTGGCTGCAGTTTGGTTGACAGTTGTCCGGTCGAGGGCGTTCGTGCTTTCCGGCGTAAGAATCCCGACTACGTTGTTGTCAGCTACATAAACACTTCAGTTGAAGTGAAAGCGGAGAGCGACATTCTCTGCACTTCTCGCAATGCCGTAAAAGTCGTGAATTCTATCCCGGCGAATAAGCCCATTCTATTTCTGCCTGACATCAATCTCGGCAACTATGTGAAGGCGCAGACTGGCCGTCAGAATATGAAGATCTGGCAGGGCGCCTGCATCGTTCACGCGACTTTTCCAGCGCGCCGATTGGCCGCAACCCGCGCGGAGCATCCGCAGGCTCTGGTCGCCTCCCACCCGGAGTGCCCGAGCGATGTTCTGCGCATGTCCGATTTCATTGGCTCCACTTCGGCCATTATCGATTGGTGCACGTCTCAGGCGGCTGACGAATTTATTATCATGACCGAGAGCGGAGTTCGTTACTCGCTTGAAAAGCTCTCGCCTGGCAAAAAGTTCTACTTCGTTGCAAACGAGAACTGCAACTGTAGCGAATGTCCGTACATGCGGATGAACACCTTGGAGAAGTTGCGGGATTGCCTCGCTACTCTAGAGCCTCGTATTGAACTTCCGGCTGAAATTATGCGGCGCGCGCTTCTTCCAATTGAGCGCATGCTTGCCGTTTAAGTTCTTTCTCCTCGATAGTCGATGATAGAG
>CALMAV010000183.1 GCA_937859895.1 uncultured Bryobacterales bacterium
TTACGGCTAAGGTGATGGCGCGTGTCCGTCAGCGCAGGCAGTTTTCATGGATGGCTTGGCCTGCCGTTGCCGCAAGCAGTGTCTTGCTTGTCGCGGGTTGGTCCGGGTTTCTTCAGTACAGGGCAAGGCAGAACGAGAGACAGCTGGTGTTCGCGCTTCAACTTGCATCCGAAAAGCTAGGGGCTATCGATCATCGGTTGAAGCGAAGTGCCGCTGAGATCTACGTGGGGAAAGAAGATTTTGAGAAGAGGTAAGAGATGAAAAGTCGTTTAGGAATCGCTCTACTGGCAGTGACGTGTTGCCTGTCCGCTCAACAAATCGACCTGTCGAGCCTGGACAAGCTTGCGTCAAAAGCGAAGTCTTTCAACAAGATTTCGTTGAATCATGAGCAACTTGCCAGTGCGCTCTCGATGCTTTCAAGCAGCGACGGCGAAGACAAGAAGAATCTGAACAAACTGAAAGAACTGACTCAGAATTTGACTGAAGTCGAAGTGCGGAACTTTGAGTTCGCCAAGAAGGGGCAGTATCGGGATACCGACCTGGCGGACGTGCGCACTCAAATTACGGAAATCACCAAGTCTAAAGATTGGTCAAAGATTATTGACTCGAGTGAGGACGGCGAGCACTCAGAGGTTTTTATGAGCAGCGCTGAGGGTCACAAAGGGCTTATCATCATCGCGGCGGAAGCAACCGAGGTCAGCGTCGTGATCTTGAAGGGTCCTCAAAGTCTGGGGGATTTAGGCAAACTGGGCGGCGTCCTGGGCCTGCCCAGCATGTCTTTAGGACCGGCAAAAAAGGACGAGTAATCGAACTGGAAGACAACGCCGGAAGGTAATTGCTAGCAAAGGCGAGTGAGCGGGCACTGGCCACTTACCGGCTGATAGGGATCAATCCTCCACATTCCCGACTAAGACCGTGTGACCAGTCGGCAATGTCCTGTCGGCTGCCGTGCGTGCGATTACCTCAGCAAATTCTTCTACGGTAGGTAAGCTTCTGTGTTCCTTACCGCTGTCAAGACTTCCACGAGACTTAAGCAGTCCTGGGCTCATCCTCTCAAGCAAGCGAGGAGTAATCGTTCCCTCGATAGCATCTCCGCTCACAACGGCCAGTGAAATACCGGCTTGGTTCCATTCAGGGATAGCGTTACGTAGCGCTTTCTCCCCTGCATGTTTGCTTTTTGCGACGACTTCATAGGGAGGGATGACCGGATGCTGGCCAAAGAAGTGTGCCCAGTGGCTGGTTACGAATACGATTCTTCCACCACGGGGCATCATCGAAACAGCCAAATTAGCAGTGTTCACTTGCGCTGTTTGATTCAGATCCATCGCATACCCGTCAGCCTTCCCTTTCTCCATCCCGCCGCTCGCATTCAGAACGAGAATGTCAAGCCGCTGAAATCGGTCCAGGATTTGGGCCATCATGGCGCGCACTTCAGATTCGACTGTCAAATCAGCTTGCATAGGAACGGAGATTCGGCCCAGCCTAGTGATTTCTTCGCGCACCTTTTCAGCACGCGCGCCCTTACTCCGGTAATTCAGGATCAAATCAGAGCCCATAGCAGCCAATTTCAGGGCAGTAGCGGCTCCGATTCCTCGCGACGCTCCGGTAACTAGCGAGACCTTCTTCTGCAAAGGCAACATAGAATCTTCGTGTTTGGTTTCATCTTGCAGGATATCCGGTAAGCGCCCGGTCGGATCAGTATCCTCTCTCGCCCCATCCATTCCGTTAGACTAAGAGGCACAACAACAATGCTGTCCATTGTCATCCCCATTCATAATGAGGAGCCGGCAATTCTGCCGCTGTACGACCGCCTAACGGGAGTCTTGGAAGCGCTACGTCGACCTTACGAGATCATTTTCGTAGACGATGCTTCAAGCGATCGCAGTTTTGATCTACTGGCCAACTTGGTTGAAACCGACCATCATCTGAAGGTTCTTCGGCTGCGGCGCAACTTCGGTCAGACTGCTGCCCTGGCTGCCGGTTTCGATGAAGCGCAGGGAGATGTGATTATTTCTCTCGATGGCGACCTGCAGCATGATCCGGATGACATCCCGCTTCTTTTAGAGCAGATTGAAGCCGGCTACGACATCGCAAGCGGCTGGCGCAAGAATCGTGTGGACAACGCGGTAACGCGCAAGATTCCATCCCGCATCGCTAACTGGATGATGAAGCGTGCTTCAGGTGTTGAATTACACGATTTCGGAACTACCTTCAAGGCTTACCGTTCCGAGATCCTGAAGGACATCAACTTGTATGGTGAGCTGCATCGTTTCATCCCGGCGCTCGCCAGCTTCTATGGCGCTCGGATTATCGAGGTACCCATCAAGAACATCGAGCGACCGAACGGGGCTTCGCACTATGGGCTTGGGCGCACCTTCCGTGTCTTCTTTGACATCATTACCATCGGCTTTCTCCTTCGCTACCTGACACGCCCCATGCACTTCTTCGGTAAGTGGGGCTTGGCTGGGATCGTTCTGGGCAGCGTCATCTTGTTCGGCATCTTGGTTAAGAAGATTGCAGGGCACGACATCATCGCCGAGCACGGTCCGCTGATGATGGCGGGCGGCTTATTGTGGCTCGCGGGGCTCATGCTGTTTTGTGTCGGATTGATGGGGGAAGTTCTAATGCGCACCTACTTTGAAAGTCAGGGGCGGCGGATCTATGCGGTGCGCGAAACTCGTTCGCGCCGGGAGCAACTGGTCGATGGCACTCGTTAGCGACTTCGATGGCTTCATCTTCGATTACGGCGGAGTGCTGGTGGAGCACCAGACTGATGGGGATCAACTCGACATGGCTGCCATTGCGAAGTTATCTCCTGAGCCTTTCACTCGAGCTTATTGGGGTGAGCGGCCTGAGTATGACCGGGGCATAATCACCGCAGCCGAGTATTGGAACCAGATTGCCAAGGCTGCGGGCGGCACGCTCACGTCCGAGCAAGTTGACCAACTCACCGAAGCTGACACGAACAGCTGGATGAAGTATGACGAGGGGATGTGGCAGTGGATTGCGGAGTTGAGCCGCGCCGGCAAGCGCGTAGCGATGTTATCTAACATGCCGCTCGATCTTGGAGAAGCGTTGAAGTCAAGAACCGAACGGCTCAACATCTTCGACCATGTCACGCTCTCCTATGAGCTGCATTCGATAAAGCCGGATGCGGCTATTTACGAGCAATGCTTGGAAGGCATCGATACTCCTGCCGAACGTACGTTGTTCTTGGATGATCGGCTTGAGAATGTGACTGGCGCTGACGCGTTGGGTATTCGCGGGATGCAGTTCACATCCCGCGATGAAATAATGCTTCGCTTGCGACCCTGATCAGGAGGTTCGTCACTGCCATGAAGTCTGGCGCAACGCTGTCTCGCCTCAGAAGAGCCGCTTTGCTTCGGCAGGCAATCTGCATTTTGTGTCTGATAGCGGTAGCGTCGGGGCGGCCCAGGCAGATTGTAAACAAGACGATTCCCGATCATTTCGTTCCGCTGCCGCTCGATAAGCAAAAGCTCACAGGCTTGCTGGCCCAGCATATAAGAGCAAATAGCGAAGGCTTTCTGAAGAACATTGATATCCCCGGGTTGTTAGATCTTTTGCAAACTTCCCCGGGCTCCAAACCCGGAGTTGAGCGTGAGTTTCCCGGGCGGTTCTTGGATGCCAGCGCTGCCGCTTATGAATACAACCAGGATCCCCAGCTTCGATCCTTAATGAACCGCGTGGCGAGCGCACTAATAGCGGAGCTTTCAAAGACGAGTAGTCAGGCGAACAGACTCACGAGCGCAGAGCAGTACGTCATTGCTCGTTGCGACCTGCTGGGACTGGTTAACTACTACCGCGTAACGGGTGAAACTACCGCCTTTCTTGCTGCCCGTAGACTGGCCGACAGCGTAATCGCGCACATGGGCCCTACTCAGGTGGAGGCCAGTCACCGGCAATTATCGATTGCTGCTGCAGGGCTTCTGGAACCCCTGATCTACATTTACCGCTTCTCTGGTGACAAGGGTTATCTCGATGCCTGCCGGGCTATCGCTGCCAGTGCAGCGCTTCCTAGCTTTGCAAGCATCCATTCCCAGGCAGAGTTCTTACCTGTCATCTACGGAGTTAACGGGCTCGTTGATCTTTACCAAGTAACAGGCGAGCAGAGCTACCTTCAGCCTGGCATCCGCGGGTGGCAAGACATGGCCACCGGCCGCTTATCTAAGACGGGTGCTCCCCTTGTGTTCGACGCAGCAAGTGAACAGAATGTCGAAAGCCAGGCTGTTGATGCGTGCAACACAGTTGGGTGGTTACAACTAACGTACAAGTTGCTGCGCATCACCGGTGATCAGCAGTATGGTGAGCATGTGGAGCGGACGCTGTACAACCAGGTTCTCGCAGCCCAGGATGGCCGGAATGGAAGCATCAGCCCTGCTGTTCCGTTCAATGGCACGAAGTTATTCTCGTCCAAAATCGGTGGCGACGGTGGGCGTTGCCTACTTTCTGAGGCCAAGGCGTTGTCGCTGATTCCGTTGCTGGCTTGGGGCCAGTACGGAACGGGTATTGCAATAAATCTATATACGCCCGGACGCGCATTCTTTCAGCTAGGTAAGCGTGGTCTGGTACGGATTTACAGCGAAACTAACTTCCCGCAGAGCGGCTCCGTTCAATTACACGTAGAGCCTAGCGGAAAAGGGCGGTTTCAATTCCCGCTTCGCTTGCGCGTTCCCAATTGGACTAGCTCGTTCACCGTCGATATCGCTGATTTGCATCTGACCGGGCGTCCAGGAGAGTCCGTTATTGTAAATCGCCCATGGAGCAGCGGTGACACTGTCCGGATAACGCTTTCGATGGATCTGCATGTTACTCCCGCCAAGGGCGGAAGCGCTAACGAGCAGTCTTTGGTTCTGCAGCGTGGTCCTCAGGTGTTGACTCTCAGCCGCAAGCTGAATGGAGAACTCAGTGATCTTCACAACGTATCGCCAACGCCCACACGCACCGGGCAGTACCAGCTATTTGACTACACGGGAGATATTCCGAGCGACTGGTTTGGCGATCAGATCTATCGCATGGCCGGCGAGTATGCTGGTCACAAGCAAGACTTGCTGCTGGTGCCCTTTGCGGATGCTGTCAGTTACCAAACAGCCTTGCAGAAGAAGCTCGACTAGTCCGCTTGGCAGACAGCACGCGTCCAGTACGTTTCAAAGAGCCCGGACATGGCTTCCGATAGCCCTTCATGATCGAAGATGACGGAAGTCCAGGATGGGCGAGTCAATACTGGGTCAAGCAACGCGACTAAGCCCCGGCGGCGGTCAAACAATGCCAGCTTCAGTGGCAGCCGTTCGGCGAATCGTATATCGACGCCATGGTTGCGGTACTCGGCAAGGCGCTCCTGATGCTCCGAATCCATCGGGCCAGCCTCAATTAAAAGACGACAGTTAATGCCCCTTGCTGAAGCATCCTTGACCATTCGCTCATCTAGGGGATCGACAGCAAAAGGCGGACGCCAGAACTCTGCGTATTCCTGCGATACGGTCTGCAGCATGCGCCGGTACTGCATGGCGGTCTGGGTGGGATCGTTCACCAAATTGAGGAAGTCGAGTGTTCCCCGCCCTCCCTGGCCACCCTCATAGGCGCCGCGCAGATCTTCAATCAATCCGCTAGCTAAACGAGCCTGCTCAGTCAATTCGTTCTGCAGCAACTTGCTCCGCCGTGCCAAATAGGACGGGATGGCCATAGTTGGATCGACCGCCGAAAACAGCTTGGTTTTCTCCTGCACAACCTGAGCGAAGCCCTTCTCGACCAGGCTGTCGAGGACCTCATAAATTTTCTGGCGAGGGACGTGCGAGCGCGCCGCCAACTCCAGCGCTTTGAACCGCGCATGACCCAGCAAGACCAGATAAGAACGGGCTTCATAAGCGTTTAAACCTACCTGTTGAAGCTTGCGCCAGTTTAAGTGATAATCGGCTGTCTCTGACTCGGGCATTCTCACAACGTGGCGAACATATCACACAGCCGTGCGGCAGTGGCAGTGAGGGCGGACGTGGCCTGGAAATTTCACTGCTAGACTTAGGACAGAAATTTTCCGCGAGTTCTCTTTTTCATGCCTCACTCCGATCTGCCACGGACGCTGGGCGAACTTCGCTCCAGCCCCTTTTTTGATCAACTGCAGCCTGATCGCACTCTGAAGGAAGAGCTTCGCTCCAACCTGATTGCCAAACTCCATACTGGCGAGACGCTGTTTCCAGGCGTTGTTGGATACGAAGACACAGTGGTGCCTCAGGTTGTAAATGCGATTCTGTCGCGCCACAACTTCATTCTGCTTGGCTTGCGCGGGCAAGCAAAGACCAAACTTGCACGCATGCTCACGAGTCTGCTTGATGAGCAGCTGCCGTATGTTGCCGGTTGCGAGATTCGTGATAACCCGCTGCGCCCTCTCTGTAAGCAGTGTCGGGACAAGACTGCGTCTTATGGCGATAACACGCCGATAGCCTGGATTGGCCGTGAGGAACGCTACGTCGAGAAGCTTGCTACGCCGGACGTCACCATTGCTGACATGATCGGCGACATCGACCCGATTAAGGCAGCACGTAGCGGTCAGGATATTTCGAACGAGCTGACCATACACTATGGCCTGCTGCCACGTTCCAATCGCGGGCTTTTCGTGGTGAACGAGTTACCTGACCTGGCCGGTAAAGTCCAGGTGGGTTTGTTCAACATCATGCAGGAAGGCGACGTTCAGATTAAGGGCTACCCGGTTCGCCTGCCTCTGGATGTGATGCTGGTCTTCACGGCAAATCCGGAAGATTACACAGCCCGCGGCAAGATCATCACACCGTTGAAGGATCGTATTGGAAGCGAAATTCGCACCCACTACCCGCTGACTGTGGGCCAAGGTATCGATATCACACGCCAGGAAGCATGGACGCGCCGCCGCTCACCGGTTGCAATTGAGGTACCGCCGTATATCCATGAAGTGGTCGAGCAGATTGCGTTTATTGCTCGCGAGGACAAGCGCATTGATAAGCGCTCTGGTGTCTCCCAGCGGCTACCTATTTCAGTAATGGAGAACGTTGTATCGAACGCTGAACGGCGTGCGCTGAAGGCGGGTGATACGGAAGCAGTTCCGCGCATCCTGGACCTTTATGCGGCGCTGCCATCCATCACCGGCAAGCTTGAGCTGGAGTACGAAGGCGAACTGAAGGGTGGCGATGCCGTTGCTCGTGAACTGATTCGCAGTGCTGTGGGTAAGGTGTTCCACACCTACCTGGAAGGCGTTAATCTTCGCCAGGTCACGCAATGGTTCGAACTGGGCGGCTCTCTGCGCCTGGATGAAGATATGCCGGCGCGGGAGATGGTGGGGGAACTGGGGCGCATACAGGACCTGCTTTCGTTTACCGGAAAGCTCGGTTTGTCTGAAAACGAGAGCGATGCCATGCGTGCTTCCGCAGCCGAGTTCATTCTGGAAGGCCTCTACGCTCACAAGCGCATCAGCCGCAACGAAGAACTAGCCTTCGTAGCTGGTGAACGAGCTTCGCGTGGAGATGACCGAGGACGCGAGGAGCGTGAAGAGGGCGGACGCCGCAGTGATTTCCAAAAACGTGGCGGCAACGGTGGGGGACGCCGCAATCTTAACTAGGGTGCTATGAGGCGCGTTAATTACAGCAAGTTTTCCGAAGAAGATCTTGGTATTGAGATGGAAGATCTTCTTCACGCGCTCTCCGATTACTTTCTGCAGAGTGGATTCAACGATCCCTACATGCAGTTCAGTGAAGCCAATGAACATACGCTCGAAAAGCTGAAGGAAGCAATCGAGCGTGCTTTGGAGAATGGCGAGTTATTTAACCCCGAGCAGTTGGAGGAAATGCAGCAGCGCCTCCAGCAGTTGAATGCGGAAGGACGGGAAAAGCTTCTGGAACGGCTGGTGAAAAAGCTGGAGGAAGGCGGCTACATCAATGCAGAGCAGCCGACCGAACCGTCCCCTTCACCGGGGTCTCAAGG
>CALMAV010000184.1:0-3484 GCA_937859895.1 uncultured Bryobacterales bacterium
ACTAACGCTTGAGCCCGGACCGAGACCGGCAGGACACGCCGAGACTGTGAACAGCGGTGTTTATCGTGGAGAGGTTAACGTTCTAAGCGGCGCTCACGGCTTTGCAGATGGTGCAGTTCAGCCCGAGATCCAATTTTACTTAGAAGATAGCGAGCGCTATGCAAATAGGCCCGGAGTGAACGTTTATAATCTTCCTGATTAAGCTCCATCAGAAATCAGTGGCCTTGTCAATCGTCCCGGCACAACAGTGGGTGCCTTTTGTAACAGCGGAGCTTGCCTTACTCCCTCCCTTCAGCCGTAAAGATTATGCACTTCTGTGACTTATCTGACTACATGTATGGTCAAGGCTATTTCGACCGAGCACAAACAAAAAATGTTGGTTGGTTGCAATCTGGTTGCACTTTCGATCAGGCAATTCCGAGTGAAGAAGTATTACAAAGACTTTGGCAATATTGCTCCGTTTCTGTCGCTCAAACGCGCGGTATTCATATATGTGACTTTTGCTGCGATTTTAATTCGTGCGTTGCAGTTCAAAACGACACTCAGCTTCTTCTCGGTAGTGCGGAAATTAGAGTTTTCGGACAGGATAGCATTATCTATGCTGCTCCAACATTGATCTATCACTACGTTTCAGTTCATCATTACAACCCTCCTAAAGAATTTTTGGAGGCTTTGGACTTTGCTTTTGGACCACCTAACAAGGCTTACTTCGAAAAACTCCGGGAGCTTGATCTTGAATGGCATTACACTAGCTCTCCACAAGGGTCGCCATTCAGGCTAACTCCTGACGGACGCAAAATAGTTGTAACAAAGAATTTATTCTAGTTGTGAATTTTAAGTCAATTTCTATTCAAAGCACAGCACTTCGAGAGATCTTGAACATTAGATCTCTCACAATCGCTTCTACGTTTTTTCTAGTTTTGCTTACGGCGAGTAGCCTCAGTGGCAGACACCTCAACCTTTTTCTGGATGAAGGCATTTACGTGCATGGTGCAGAAAGGGTTTTACAAGGACAGACTCTATACCGCGATTGGTTCAACTTTGTTGGCCCTGGGACGGATTGGCTCTATGCACTTGTTTTCTCAATCTTTGGCAACACGCTTAAAGCCGCTCACGGCTTACTGGCTTTCGAAGTAGCACTGAGTGCTGCTTCTGTCTTCATGATTGTTTCCGCAGTTGGAAGCAACTGGCTCAACGCTATTGCCGCGAGTTTGTCGTGGATTGCGCTTCTCACAGTGTTTCCCCATCGCTTCTATATCAACCATCGTTGGGACAGCCTTTGCTTTGCAAGTATTGCAGTCGCTGTGATGTTCCCTTCCGATCGACAGCGACTAATTCTGCACTGCTTGAGAGCAAAACAGACCTATTGTTCAATTGGAGTGGTTGATAAGCAATCGAAACGGTGAATTCTCTTAACGGCAGCTGCGGTGGAATGTCCTGCGCAGTGGCACGAAGACGTATCAAAGTTCGGCTGTTTTCATCAACCCAGAACTCACCGGATTCGCCGACAGTGCCTTTCACTCCCAGCCAATTTACAATCCAGTGGTTCATTAGCGACGGAATCGTGTAAGTGAAATGGTCCGTGTGTCCTCCCGTTTGTCGGTCGCTCGCGAGTCTCACGATCGCAGAATTGCTCGAGAAGAGATTCTTGGGAAAGCCTGCAAAGAACCCGGTTCCCAAGAAGCCATGGCCCACCAGGTTTCCCAGATCTTCGGAAGAAATAGCCTCTCCCCTGGCCAAGAGTAGATTTCCTGGTTTGTGCCCACGCCGACATCAACCTGCACGGTGTCCAGCGCGTGCGGCTTACGCTGCTTTGCACTTCGTTCAAGCCTGGAGATTGTTTCCAGACAGGTGTACATCGGCAAGCTCTCAAACAGTCGACGGTTGGTTTGGATCACGTCGGCTACTTCTTTGTTTGCGTCTGGAGTCGATGCAATAGCCTGGACCGCGATCACCAACAGAGTCACAGCAGAGGTGTGAAGGCGCATTGCCATGACTATAATGCTTGCTGGCGGAACCGGGTTGTCGAAACCGCGCGTCGCCCCATGGGTTGAGTAACTCTACGTTTCGAACCACCCGGCAGGTTCTGGTTGCTCCTTTCCAAGGGCGTTCTCGCCTGACTTTCAACTTAGAAATGCGCGTCTTAAAGAGACGGTCGACAGCACGTGGAGTCACTATCTGCACCTGCAAGCTGGTGGCCTTCAAGCCCTATCGCTGAGAAGGAACTCGGATCAGCTTCTCAGAGGTAATCGAGGACACTAAACTTCCATAGGCGCAGTTTTGAATTACTTTAATTCGGTACCGTCGAGCCCAGCGGCCATTCTTGAGGTGGCCTCCTGTGGACTTAACCGGCCAGTAACGCCCGCCTTGATTCAATGGCCTTGCGACACTAGTTGAGTAACTCATCGCATGCCAACCTCCCAGCCGGACCAATCTCTTCGGCCTCTTCTCCCACCATCCCCAGCCGACCAGACCGGCCCGGTAAAAGCCTGGACGCAAGCTGTCACAATCTCCGGCTACTCGCCTGCCAAACCCAGCCGCAACCCGATTTTTTCCGGCGACAAACCTGGCGAGAGCACTGGGCAGTACGGCTATCCCGTTCCTGTCAGCAACGCGATTTCACCTGAACCGAGCCCTCTTCAGTTGCAGGCCGTTCACCTCGAGAATGAATTTTTGCGTCTGCTCATCTTGCCCGAACTGAGCGGTCGCATCCACGTGATGCTCGACAAAGTAACCGGGCACGAGCTGCTCTATCGCCCGGACCTCCTTCGCCCGAAGCTGACAGCCAATGGCAGCATGCATGTCCCAGGCGGACTCCAAGTCTTCTGGCCCGGAGGCGCAGAGATGAACCCATTCCGTCACTTCGACACGTTCATCGAGGAACATGGCGACGGCGCCCGCACAGTTTGGTGCAGCACCTTCGATCCACTCACGCGCTGCAAAGCCATGCACGGTGCTTGTCTCTACCCCGGCCGTGCCTATCTCGAGTTGAAGGCGAGAATGTACAATCGCACCCAGTTCTCGCACGGCTTCGAATGGGCCACGGTTGCCGCTGTTCCAGAAGAAAAGCTGACAGTCTATGGCGACAGCACCACCTCCAACTCCGACTCCGACTTCTTCGGCGTCTATAGCCCTTCCCAACAGCGTGGGCTCCTTCAGGTAGCCGACCGCCATCTGGTAACCGCTCGCAGCTTCACTCCGCGAGCCGATTGGGGCGAGCTCACCGCCGGTCTTTCCTCGCGGTCCCAAAAACGCATCTCGATGGTCGCGCCCTTTGAGACGAAAACCTTCAGCCAACTCTGGTATCCACTCGCCGGCATTGGCCAGATTGATGGAGCTAACGCTGACGCGGCAGTCCGCCTGACAATCGCCGAAACAACACTCGTCGGTGTGGCAGTCACTCGCATATTTCCAAACGCAACCGTGCTCCTCGAGAGCGAAGGAACTGTACTCGCTCGCTGGAACCGCGATCTTGCGCCTGATC
>CALMAV010000184.1:3494-4087 GCA_937859895.1 uncultured Bryobacterales bacterium
TGCTTGAGCGCACCACACTGCCGACCGACCTGGACTCCGCCACGGTCAACTTACGCGTAATCACGTCGGCGGGAAGGGAATTGATCTCCTTCTCTCCTGTCACAACCTCTGTCACCAATGTCGGTAAAACGCAAGGTCCCCCAGTTGCCCTGCCGCTTCCGCCGCGGAAAATTGCAACCCTTGAGGCTCTCTTTCTGGCCGGCGTTCGCGCGCAGTACGAGCCTACCGGCTTTCACCCTGAAGAGTATTGGGCCGAAGCCCTGCGTCGTGACCCTCACCACTCCGCCTCGAATGATGCGCTTGGCCTCCTACAGCTAAACCGCAGCGAATTCGGAAAAGCTGAAGCTCACTTCCGCACAGCGCTGGGAACCGTAGCCGCCAGCCACTGCACTGCTTTCGAGGGCGAGGCTACGTACCACCTCGGCCTCGCGCTCCGTTATCAGGAAGAGGATGAAAAGGCCTCTGCAGCGTTCCAAACTGCAAGCTGGAGCTTTGCCTGGCGCTCGCCCAGCCTGCAGGCCATCGCTGAACTCGAATGCCGCCGCCATCACTTCGGCGTCGTTCCCAAATTCCTCTACGAAGCTCTACGTCTG
>CALMAV010000184.1:4097-4953 GCA_937859895.1 uncultured Bryobacterales bacterium
CCGCAGCACCGAAGCTGAGCAACTCGTTCGCGAGTCGCTTCTCCTTGACCCTCTAGATCCCTGGGCCTGCCATCTTGCCGGACGCCCTCTGCCCGGCGACAATCAGGTGCGGCTCGACCTTGCCTTCGACTATGCACGCGCCGGCCTCTACGAACCAGCTATCGAGCTTCTCACCGGGGCCGACACCCAGGCTCACGACGGCAGCTTGCCCATGATTCACTACACGCTCGCTTCGTTCTATTTGCGCGCTGGCGATTTGCCATCCGCCCAACGCGAGTACCAAACCGCTGCCCAGACCAACTCTGACTTCTGCTTCCCGCATCGGCTCGATGAGCTTTCCGTGCTCGCCCGCGCCATCGCTCTCCAGCCTGAAGACGCGCGCGCACAGTATTACTTGGGCTGTCTGCTTTACTCGCAAGGCCAGCATCGTCAGGCTCTTGAAATTTGGGAGTCCTCCGCCAAACTTGATGAACACTTCGCCCCAGTCTGGCGAAACCTCGCGGTCGGTTACTTCAACGTCACCGGCGAAAGTGAGAGAGCACTTGACGCCTACGACCGCGCCTGTACTGCCGACCCCAATGCCGCCGATCTGTTCTACGAGCGCGATCAACTGTGGAAGCGCATGGGCGTGCCTCCCGCGCTACGGCTACAGGAATTAAGCGAACATTTCTCCCTTGCTCAGAAACACGAGGAGCTCGCGCTTGAGTTGGTAAGCCTCTACAACACGAATGGGCATCCTGAAAGCGCGATGTCTTTGTTCTCTGCCGGCACACTCGCGCAATATGTGCGTAGCTCGCGCGGCCTCGATGAGTACATACGAACCTTTGTCAAACTTGGTCGCTTGGCCCTGACCGCC
>CALMAV010000185.1:0-2140 GCA_937859895.1 uncultured Bryobacterales bacterium
GGCTTTGTCTGTCTCGCCCATAATCTGCCAGTGATTGCTGATAGGCTCTTCCATGCGGCTTGCCTTGGCCAGCAGCTCATACCACTCTCCTTCCGTAAAGACGTTTGCCTGGCCTGTGCCCGTCGTGTTGCAGTAGTAATGCAGAGCGACACCGAAGACATTCTTTAGGGGTCCAGTGCCGTGCTCCCCCATCTTTTGGAAGAAGCTGCGGGTCCAATTGTAATCGGCTACATTCGGCCCGGACGCAATCAGAGAGATGGGTTTGCGGAACTTGGGTACCCACTCGGCAAAGCGGCAGAACTCAATCGCGTACTCGTCACCGGTGAATGCTCCACCACAGCCCCAACTCTCATTGCCCACGCCCCAGTACCGGACATTGAAGGGCTCAGGGCTGCCATCTCGAGCACGCAAGTCTGCAAGCGAGGTTGTGCCACGTGGCGAGTTGCAGTACTCAATCCACTCGTCAAATTCACGCGCGGTTCCGCTGCGGACGTTGCCGGCCAGATACGGCTCAGCGCCGGCCAACGTGCAGAGCCGCGCAAAGTCGCTGGTGCCGAATGTATTTGGGTCATAGACCTGCGGTCCATCAGGGGCCTTTTCCAGATACTCATTGTTAGCCCAGAAGTTGGTATGTCTTGGCCGTTGCGCCTTAGGGCCAACACCATCGCGCCAGTTATAGCTGTCAGCGAAACAGCCGCCTGGCCAGCGAATGATCGACGCCTTCATACGCTTTAGTCCATCAACAACTTGCTTGCGAATACCGTTATAGTTCGCGATCTTGGAGTCTTCGCCGACCCAGACACCGCCATAGATGCACCCGCCTATATGTTCGGTAAAGTGGCCGTAGATGTTAGGCGAAATAGTTCCGATGGGCTCGTCTGGCAGTACAGTGATTTGGACAGTAGCGGCATTGGCAGCACGCGGCGCAAGGAGAGCGGCGCCTGCGAGCAGGAAGTCTCGGCGATGCATACCTGAAAACGATATCAGTGTTGCGGTGCGAAGAGCGAAGTCGGTCGGGGGTGTCACCTGACCTGCTTCCTAAAGAGCGCCCGAGGTTAAGCTTGATTTCGTACGAGAGAAAGGTGAAGCAGATACCAAAGAGCACGCGGAAAATCCCCATTTCTCCAAGTCGGTGTTCATCCTGGCGGTGCCTCGTCAGCGAGTTCGGGTGATCGTAGTGTACGGATGTCCGACCATCCGCTAAAGGCTTGCCCGAGCTAATCGGCACTAGACAAATTCCTTCAATTCCACAGATGCTCTCGTGTAAAGTCCTTAGAATATGCCCTGCCGAAAACTTATCGCGGCTCCCTGGGTGTTTCAGACGATCGGACTCCTGTTGGGGCAAGGCCAACCCGCTACGTTCAAGCAGGCCGTTGAAATGTACAATCTCGGGAAGTTTACTGATTCTCGCGATCTTCTACAAAAGGTTCTGGCTCAGCACCCGGATGAGTTTAAAGCATATGGTCTCTACTGGGACCTGTTAGCCAGAACGCAAAGCAATGCAACGCTTCTCGCTCGCCTGAAAGAAGACCTGCCGAAGCTATCGCGTGTTGCTGCTGAAAAGCGAACGGAGGACTTCTATGAGGCCTATGAGCATGGTCTTAAGCTAGCTGAAAATACTCCGTTGCAACAGAATGTTCACAGTGAGGTTCTGCGTCGATATCCATCCGGGAAAGCGGCTCAGCAGGACCTGTTAAGCCAGGCGAAAGCAGAGGCTGACCCAGCAAAGGCTGCAAACCTGTATGCAGAGTTTCTTGCTCGCTTCCCCAACAATGTAAGTTGGACAGAACTTGCGGCGCGGGATCGTTTTCTTCTAATAGCAAAAAACCGAGCGAAGTTCGATTCTTCGCAACTCCTGACGGCTTCTGCCGATTGGGAGAAGCATCAGTTGGCCTTTGTTCGGCAATTTGAAATGCCATGTAGTTACCTTCAGGCCTTGGAAACGATCGCAACAGAGTTGGTCTCCTCCGATCCGGTTCATGCACTCAACTATGTCGATAAAGCAGTTGCCTTTGTTGAGTCCGAGTGGAGCAAAACGGATGACTTCGATGAAGACTACCGTTTTCGTTTCTGGCCTCTGGCGTTAAAAGCACAGGTGCAACTGCGCTCCTGGCCCTCAGCCGTCCGCCTTGGCAGGGTC
>CALMAV010000185.1:2150-3589 GCA_937859895.1 uncultured Bryobacterales bacterium
GAACCAGCAAAGTAATCGTGACATGGAAGCTGAGATCCGGCTGAACTTCGGCCTTGCCCTCGAGATGACTAATAATTTACAGCACGGTTTCGAGCAAGTCGGTTTAGCCGCAACGTTGTCCCCGGCCCACAATAGTAGTCTTCGGAGTTTTGTCGTTCGTCATCCCTCCTACGAAGCTGCATTGGCCAGTTCCCAATCGGCATGGCAGGCTCAGATTGCCGCTAGACAAGAAAGTCGAGAACAGCAGTACAGACAGACGGTGTTAGCAACACAAACTCAAAGGCCAGCCACTCCCTTCGAACTGCTGCTACTATCCGGCCCGAAAGTGTCTCTTCGCAGTTATGCCGGTACTCCCTTGGTGGTCGCATTTTGGGCAACTTGGTGCGGTCCTTGCCACCCCGAACTGGGAGAACTTGATCGTATATTTACATCTGATCCGTCCCCGGCTGCCAAACTACTTACCGTCAGCGTCGATTCCGATGAAGCCGCAGTCCGATTGTTCATCGGGCAGAAAGGCTACCGTTTTCCGGTCGCGCTCTCACATGGGAGCATCGATGAGGCGTATCAAGCAACAACAATCCCACAGTTGTATGTGATCGACGCGCAGGGTCGAATCCGGTTTCACGTGACAGGCTATGAAGGGGATGGCTACTTCGGTAAGAAGCTACATTGGATGATACAAGCAGCACAACAACCAATGAGACCATAGCTGTCACTCTCTGCTGACTGTTGACCGATTTGGTCCTTAATACCGGGTAATCGATGTCGGCTAGCCGGAAACAACTCACCTGCACCACCAGAAGCGGTCCCTACGTCTTACGAGATTTCGCCCACGATGCCCCGAACTCCACGGCAAGCTAAAGGGGATCTATAAGCGAGACAACGATTCAGCAAAAAGCTCTCGAGAGAGTTGGGCGACAAACCGCCGGTTCCTCGCCGGAAACTCCCGCCATGAACTTAGTACAAGTTTGGGGCCTGCTGAATTGATCACGCAATTGCTTGCAGAACTCCATAACGGACGCCGTCAAGTTCAGGATGGGACACTCCCTTTTTAGCAGGATCAACAGCCATGATTGAACCCGACATATTCGGTGTCTACCGGGATTACATCTTTTGCCTCAATAGTCAGGACTGGCCAAAGCTTGGACAATTTGTTCACGATGGTGTGCGCTACAACGGTGAGCCGATCGGGCTCTCAGGTTACCGCGAGATGCTGGAGAGAGACTTCTTTGAAATCCCGGACCTTTATTTCAATGTCCAACTGCTGATTTCCGATCCACCTTATGTCGCATGCCGGCTGAGCTTTGAATGCTCGCCGAAGGGGAAGTTCCTTGGACTGCATGTTAACGGGAAGAGAGTTTCCTTTACCGAGAATGGACTTGCCCCCATCTTTGAGACAAACAGTTAAGACTCAAAATTCATTGAATGGAGAATTGGGT
>CALMAV010000186.1:0-6617 GCA_937859895.1 uncultured Bryobacterales bacterium
GCCCAACCCTCAAGACATACCTGCTGAGTACCGCAGTTGGCTAGGCCGCATCACACGCGATAAAACCCTGCCGGAGATCCGCAAGTTCACCGAAGCGGGCGGCACGGTCGTCACCATCGGCTCGTCCTCGCTCGCAATCAATGACTTCCTTGGTTTCCCTTTTACCAATGCGCTGACTGAGCACGAACGGGACGGAAAAGAGCGTCCGCTACCGCCCGAAAAATTCTATGTTCCCGGATCGCTCTTAACCGTTCAAGTGGACAACACCAAGCCCGTTGCTTATGGACTCCCGAAACAGGTCGATGTCTTCTACGACAACAGCCCTGTCTTTCGGCTCAGACCCGATGCAGGCTCACGTGGAGCAGGTGCCGTCGCGTGGTTCGCCACTGACACTCCTCTCCACAGCGGCTGGGCTTGGGGACAGCAGTACCTCAATGGCGGAGTAGCTATTGGAACAGCCTCACTCGGCGCAGGCAGTGTTTATCTGCTTGGTCCGGAAGTGGCATTCCGTGGCCAGCCGCATGCCACCTTCAAGTTCCTCTTCAACAGCCTCTATGCCGGCAGCGCTAAGCCGGTACCGAAGGCGTAGCGGGCAGGTCACGTGATTGGAAGAGAAGCGCCGTTCCCGATAGCAGCCCCGCCCAGACTGCCCACAGAGTAAGGTATCGATGGTCAATTAGCAACCCCGAAATCAGGGGTGCAGTTATCTGCGCAACGGAGGTAAGCGATTGAGTCAGGCCTAAAATAACGCCCTGCTCTCGCTTGCCGGCCTTCTGTGTTACCAGGCTCGTCAGCGCAGGTCGCAAGCCAGCGCTGCCGACCGACGAAAAGCTAATCACAGCCAGTACCTGGCCCAAAGTTCGAGTCAATCCAAACGCGGCATAACCGATAGCCGCACTGGCAAAGCCGACTCCAACAACCTTCCGCTCCCCAAACTTCTTCACTAGTCTGCCTACCACGCCGCCTTGCATGATGATGCCGAGAAAACCGCTAAAGGCAAAAAGATACCCTACCTGACGGACACCGAACGGCTGACCATGCCACTGGTAGCGACGCTCGGCAAACAACGCAAATCCGGAAACAAACGTCGCGAACGAAAGTGAAAAAAGCAGCCACTGCATCAGCAGTCGCGCCAGTTCCGGGTTCCGGAAATACTTTCGATAACTGCCCCAGGAAATCAATGAGAGCCGCTTCCCTCCAGGACCGGGATCACCATCCTGCTCGCGCAGTTCATGCATCAGCTCGCGGCGCGGCAGCAGGATAAAGGTAAAAAGAATGCTCGTTGCTGAGAGACCGGCCGCCATCAGAATCGGTGCCTTGTAGCCGATTGGCGCAAGAGCGCCCGCAATCGCTGGCCCCACTAGAAATCCAAACCCAAACGCAATCCCAATTAGGGCAAATGCCTTGGCACGATTCTCAGGTTTTGTCACATCACTGATGTAGGCTTGCGCGGTGGTCAGATTGCCTGCTGTCGCGCCATCGATCGCTCGCGCGACAAACAGAAGCCAGATATTGTTGGCATACGCCAGCAGCAGAAATCCAGCCAGCGTTCCAGCCTGACTAATCAGCAAAACAGGACGACGGCCAATTCGATCTGAAAGTTGGCCCAGTATGGGGCCGGCAATAAGTTGAAACACCGCGTAAGTAGAGACTAGTGCGCCCACAACGGTGGCCGAAGCGCCGAGACGCTCTGAGTAAAACGGCAACAACGGCAAAATGATTGTGAAACCGAGAATATCTACCAGCACAATCAAGAAAATCGGCAGGAGCGGTGACCGTTGCCGCTGAGCTGGGTTTGCCTCCTGTAATGGCGTTTGCGAGGTCGTCACCTCATAAGTTTACCGGGGTTCGCCTCACGCCACGGTCGAGACCTCAGGAAATCCTTAGTCGCTGTAAGGCTTGATCCAGCAGACATTCCGGCCGAAAATACACTACGCTAAAGAAGAAAGAGAACAATTCCAGCCTTTTTGCCTTAAAAGGGCGAAAAAACGAACTTAGTTAGGCTGACGAACCGTCAAACATCTAGTAACGAATATGAGATTTGCTTTATCCACAGTAGCTCTAATGTTGCCCATCGCGCTGTTAGCGCAGGAGTCCAATCCGACGCAATCTGGTAGCTCGGCTGGCAATGGGTCAAATCCGATTTTCAAAGTTGAAGTAGTCTCCCGTTCCATTCAGGCAGTTAGCTATCGCAATCGAAGCGGCTGGACCAAAGTGGACTTCCAAGGTACCTCTATAGCGCCCCAAGCCAAGGGCACGGCCGAAGTGAACAGCCGATTGGGGCACATGGAAATCAAAACCGATGTCAAGAAACTGCCGGCTCCTAGCACCTTTGGGCCCGAGTTTCTCACTTACGTAATGTGGGCGATCACCCCTGACGGCCATGCGGACAATCTGGGAGAAGTGGTTGTCGATAATGATGGCAACTTCAAGGGCGGCTCTACCACCGAGTTGCAAGCTTTCGGCATGATCATCACCGCCGAGCCTTACTTTGCGGTACGCCAACCCAGCGACGTCGTCGTCATGGAAAATGTCGTCCGGCAGGATACCAAAGGCAAGTACGAAGCAATTGATGCGAAGTATGAACTGCTGAAACGCGGCCAATATACATACCAAGTGCCGCAGTCCCAGCAACATCCGGTTCTCACAGGCGATAAGAAGAGTCCGCTCGAACTGTATGAGGCCATGAACGCTGTTCAAATTGCCCGGTACGCCAAGGCCGATCAGTTCGGAGGCGACACGTACCAGGAAGCGGTAAAGCTGCTGCAGCAGGCGCAGGATTACAAGGATCGCAAGCAGTACAACCCCTCCATCATGACGGCCAAGGAAGCCGTGCAGAAGGCAGAAGATTCCCGGATTATTGCCTTGCGAAAAGAGCAGCAGATGGCCCTTGATGAGGAACGGGCTCCCGCCGCGGCTCGCCAGGCAGCCGCGCAAGCCCAGGCTGACGAGCAAGCTCGGCAGGCAAAGATGTCCGAACAGCAGGCGCAGCGGGAAGCTGAGCAGAGACGTGAAGCGGAGCGTGCAAGAGCCGATGCAGATGCTGCCCGTGCTCAGGCCGCTGCAGAAGCCCAGAAAGCTCAGGCTGCTGCCGCGGAAGCTGATCGCCTTCGCCAGCAAGCTGAAGCGGATAAAAACAACCTGCGGGCGCAGCTCTTGCAGCAATTCAACTCAGTTCTGCCCACGCATGAAAGCCCCCGTGGCCTCGTCGTCAACATGCAAGATGTTCTGTTCGATACCGGTAAATACACACTTCGTGAGCCCGCGCGGGTCGCTCTTGCAAAGATCTCCGGCATCGTCATCTCTCATCCAGGTCTGAACCTGCAGGTGGAAGGTTACACAGATAGCACAGGAACCGCTGAACTGAACCAGAAGCTCTCCGAGCAGCGCGCCAACGCAGTCCGTGACTTCCTCCTGCAGCAGGGTCTCAATACGCAAAACATGACGGCAGTCGGGTATGGCACCAACTACCCGGTTGCTCCTAATACGACAGCCGCCGGGCGCCAGCAGAATCGGCGCGTGGAAATGGTTGTCTCAGGCGAAGTAATCGGAGTGAAGATCGGCGCGCCTCCAACGGCAGCGCCTGGTACTCCGTCCTTTATGCCGACAGCTATGGCTGCACCTGGTGCTGCACCTGTTTCCTCGACGCCGCCACCTCAAGACCGCTAAACTTTCACGACGCTTTACCGCCAGATTGGTGAGGTCGTCGTGAAAGTTCGCTCACCGCACCAGCCATGAACATGCGTGGCTAAGCTCTCGATGGTTTTGTTTACTTAAGCGAACGGGACTGGACCAGAAAGTTCGCCAGTCCCGACTTGACTCGGCTACCACAATTCCGCCCCGACTACTCCCCGACCTTCTAAGTAAAGGTAATAACAAGAGACCCATAGGTCATTTAGACAAGCCAAAGACAGATCCGCAAACTAGTCTACGAGCGGACTCTTCAGTTCCATCTGGAGAAGTCCGGCATTAATTCAGTACAAAGTTGGTTTGCACCTCGTTAACTCGCGTAAGCAACGGTCCGCAAAAACTCCGGCTTCCGCCGTGCATGGCTAGCCTGTTCAAACGCATATGCCAGCTTCAGCAACGTCGGCTCACTCCAAGCCCCCCCGAAAAACGAGATCCCAATCGTCAACCCGAATGTAAAGCCGGCCGGCACCGTAATGTGCGGGTACCCGGCCACCGCAGCCGGCGAAGAACACCCGCTGTCTGCTCGATCTCCGCCCACCCAGTCAGTCAGCCAAGCAGGGCCGGCAGTCGGCCCCACAATCGCATCGAGCTTATGTTTTGCAATCACCGCATCAATGCCTTCTTTGCGTGTCAGCCGATGATTCTTAGCCAAGGCCTCTTTATACGCCTTCTCCGTCAACGGTCCTTTCGCTTGCGACTGCTCCATCAACTCCTGCTTGAAGTACGGCATCTCCTGCCTCGCGTGCTCTCGATTGAAGCGAATGCAATCTTCCAGCGTCTTGACCTTGGCGCCACGCCCGGCCAGATACGCATTCAGATCGGCCTTAAACTCATACAGCAAAACCTCGGTCTCAGTCTCGCGCCAAGCCTCGAAGGTCGAAAAATCAGCCGGGTCCACAATCACTGCTCCCGCCTCCTTCATTACGCGAAGGCAGTCCTCCATAATGGCCGTCATTGCAGGCCCCATGTTCATGTACTGACGGGCAACACCGATCCGCGCACCGCGTAAGCCTTTGGCATCCAGAAACTGACTGTAGTCGTTATAAGACCTCCCCGCGCTTTCTTGAGTGGCACTATCCCGCGTATCCACACCCACCAGCGCCCCCAGCAGTAGTGCAGCATCGCTCACCGAACGCGCCATCGGTCCCGCCGTATCCTGACTATGTGCAATTGGAACAATCCCGGCTCGGCTGACCAATCCCAGCGTGGGCTTGATACCAACGATGCCGCACATCGAAGCCGGGCAAACAACCGAGCCATCCGTCTCCGATCCGATCGCGGCAGCGCATAAATTCGCCGAGACTGCAGCACCAGAACCCGAGCTCGAACCGCACGGGTTGCGATCCAGCGCATACGGATTTTTTGTCTGGCCACCTCGCCCGCTCCAGCCGCTCGTCGAGTGCGTCGAACGCCAGTTTGCCCACTCACTCAGATTTGTTTTTCCCAAAACTACCGCGCCCGCCGCACGCAACCGCTCAGCGACAAACGAGTCGCGCGTCGCCGGATCACCCAGCAGCGCAAGCGAGCCGGCCGTGGTCTGCATCTTATCGCCAGTTTCGATATTGTCTTTCAGCAGAATCGGAATCCCATGCAACGGCCCGCGCGGTCCCTTCTGCCGCAGTTCCGCATCCAGCGACTTCGCAATCGGAAGCGCATCCGGGTTCACCTCGATCACCGAACGCAATGCCGGCCCGCTACTGTCTACAGCCTCCATCCGCTGAAGATATAACTCGGCTAGCTGCTCACAACTGAGTGAACGGTCAAGCAAACGCGCACGCAGCTGCGACACACTTATTTCATCCAGTTCAAAGGAGGCAGAGTGCGCGCTTGTATGTGCCCCTGAGTGCGTTTGCTGAACAGCTTCGGCGGCGCTAAGCAGACTGGAAGAACTGGCGACTGCTGCTGCAGCCAGAAATTTTCGTCGATCCATGGAAGATCTTCCAGCGTACTGAATGAACACGCCGACTCGCGCAACGGTTCTCTTCCACGCTCTGCTAAGCTGCTAAATCCTGCCACTCCTATAGGTCAACACCACCTCGCGCCCATGGACAGACGACTCCCAGCTGACTACAATGTCCGTCTCAATAACAACCACTTCATCGATGCGCCAACTGCCATCGTGCATCAGCATCAGGTCTACGCCTTCCTCCGCTACCTCGTGGGACGCAGCGGCTGCAAGCGAGTGATCGATATCGGTTGTGGTTCTGCGGAAAAGTTGAAAGGACTTGATCCCGCTCTCGAAATCGTTTGCTTGGACGCGCCCGTCATGCGACCGTTTGTGGCAGCTAACGTCCCACATGCGCACTTCATTGAATGTGATCTGGAACGCCGGCTTCCTGATCTCCATCACCTGCTCCCAAATTCCATCGTCGTTTGCTCCGACGTGATCGAGCATCTCCGAAGTCCGGAAACCCTGGTGAGAGAGCTCGCTACTTATTCGGAGATCGCCGCGTACGTTCTGCTCTCTACGCCCGATCGGGTGCGGGCTCGCGGCCTGCTCGACATAGGTCCACCCGCCAATGGATCCCACACTATGGAATGGTCTGCCGATGAACTCGGCCGCTTTCTACGGGACTGCTCTTTCTTCCCTGCCTTCCTCGGCTACACCGAGAACAACAACGTCGATCGCGCTAAGAATACGATTCTTGCAATAGGTGGGCGTGAGGCAACGTTCACTCGCAATCACCCTCCCCTCTCGGTCGCGGCAATCATCAACGTCTATAACGAAGAGGATGTTATCGAGCCGGTCGTGCGTTATTTACATGGGCAACGCGTTGCCGTTCATCTGGTCGATAACTGGTCTACCGACAACACCTGGAACATAGTAGCCGCCTTACTGCGCGATGGTCTTTGCACTAACGCGCTTCGCTACCCTGAGCAGCCAAACAGGGAATCTAACTGGGCAGGCTTGCTGCAACACACCGCTC
>CALMAV010000186.1:6627-16841 GCA_937859895.1 uncultured Bryobacterales bacterium
CTCTACTTCACGAGAACCTCTGTGCCAACGCGCTTCGCTATCCCGACGTGCCGGCAAGCGAGTATGCCTGGGCGGAGTTACTGCAGCACACTGCACGATACGCAGCCCAGTTAGAGACTGACTGGATCATTCACTACGATGCCGATGAGTTTCGCTCTCCTCCCTGGCGTTCCTCAACACTTGCCGAGGCCATTACATTTGTTGATTCGCTTGGCTACTCAGCTATTGATTTCACCGTCCTCAACTTCGCCTTTACCGACACCGATCGTCATTCAACGTTCTCACCCGATGCAATGCGCTTCTTCGACTTCGGAAGGCACGGTGCTCATCTTGCGCAAGTCAAGGCATGGAAGAACTCCGGCCAGCTTGTCGATCTCGCCTCATCAGCCGGACACGTTGTTTCCTTTCCTGGAGCTCGCGTCTACCCGTTGAAGTTTCTCACCAGGCACTACCCATTCCGATCCGCTACGCAGGCCGCAACCAAAGTCTTTCAGGACAGGCTACCCCGCATACAACGCGAGAAGCGCGAGCGTGGTTGGCACAATCACTACGACACTTACTCCCATATGTCTGCCATCAAGCCCTGGCGCACTTATGAGCTTCTTAACTTTGATCCAAATGTGTTCGAAGCTGAATTTCTAGTAGAACGACTGAGCGGCGTTGGCATCGAGACTGACGACCGCGGTTTGCCTAACCTAAACACTGTGTTCGATTACCTCGAGAAAACAGAAACCGACAGAGCGCAGGCCGCAACCGCCCTGTCTCAAAACCAGAAACAACTTACGGATCTCCGCAACGAAAATCAAGGGCTGCAGAACGAACTAATCGCGATGCAAAATTCACGCAGTTGGAAACTCAGCGCTCCTCTCCGAAAGTTGAAACGTCAACTCTTTCCCAAAACCACCAGCTAGTATCGCCGCAAGACCTTCTCATCGTGGGTAAGGATGGCCCCGCAGCGTTGTGAATGCGCGATAGACCTGCTCCAGCAGCATCGCTCTTGCTAACTCATGCGGGAATGTCATTGCCGAGAGAGACAGCAGCAGATCAGCCTTGGGCTTCCACTCAGGCGGCAGTCCATCGTGTCCCCCAACGGCAAACACCAGATCCTGCCCCAGTCCTTCAGCAGCACTCACCAAGGCCACAAAGCCTGCTGAATCCATCGTGCGCCCGGCAGGGTCTAGCAGTATTTTTCGCGCACTCGCATGCTTATCGAACAGGGGGAACCGCCCTGGAACTACCTCTCGCATTTCGCAGTCCGCGTATCGGCCAATACGCTTCACGAACTCCGCCGCGATCGCATTCGTATGCGTGTCCCGTGGCTTACCAATAAAGTACACATGGATCTTCATTGCACTGCCCGTACCGGACAGGTTGCGAAGAGCACGGAGACGCGATACTGTCGTAGTTGCAAATTCAGCCGGGCCCGCTTTATTCTACTCAGCGCCGGAGTCCCGGGGAGGAAACCATTTGGCTTCAACCGTCTGGAAAGGCTACATCACTTTCGGTCTGATTACCATCCCTGTACGGTTGTACGCCGCCGCGCGTACTGAACGCATCAGTTTCAATCAAATCCACGGCCCTTGTGGAAGCCGCATCAAGCAGCAAACCTTGTGCCCCAGATGCGATCGTGTCATCGAGCGCAGCGAACTAATCAAAGGCTACGAGATCTCAAAAGATCGCTACGTCATCGTCAACGATGAAGAGATCAAGAGTGTCGCTCCGCCTACCAGCGACAACATGGAGATTCATGAGTTCGTTCGTGCTGAAGGTATCGACCCTATCTACTTCGACGCGTCGTACTTCATGGTGCCCGAAGAGGCCGGTAAGAAGGCTTACTATCTCCTGTTTCAGACCATGAAGAAATCAGGATTCAGCGCGATCGCTAAGATTACGATGCATCAGCGAGAGTTCACCATTGTGGTTCGTCCTCATGCTGATGGACTCCTGCTTCACACGATGTTTTATCCAGAAGAGGTGCGCGAAATTCCTGAGTTCCGTCGTGACGAAAACATCCAGGTAAAGCCACAAGAGATCGCCCTTGCTGAAAAGCTTGTCGAGGGACTTGCCGCCGACTTCGAACCTTCCAAGTATCACGATGAGTATCAGGGTCGGCTCATGCAGATGATCCAAGCCAAAGACGAAGGGCAAGGCGTTACCGAGGAAGTTCCCAAACACCGCGCACCTGTTATCGACCTCATGCAGGCGTTACAGAAGAGCCTCGGCGAACTGCCCCGCAAGCCCGCCTCAAAGGCCGAACCCACCGACATCTCCGCACCAAAAAAGACGGTCGGCAAACGCCCCCGCGCCGCCAACGGCTAGGTAACAGAAGAAGCCTCTCGGGGGACATCGCCGGCCGGATCTCTACGGACTGGAAACACGAAGGCAGTAGGCGTGTCCCAAATAGAAAACGTTCACCGGATCTAGCAACTTCCGCAGACCAACTGCCGAAAGCGTCGGTCACCGCGCGCTACTAAGCTCGCCGATCTCTCGCCGTAATCTTCGTTTCTCTCGCGCATCCATAATGCCCACCACTATAATCCAGATCAGCAGTAACGAAAGAACCGGTACGCTCCTCCGTAACTGCTCTGGATTGCTGAGAAGCCAAGGGATGAAAGGAGCCCCAAATACCGCAATCGTAAAAAGGACCAAACCCGCCATCACGAATCCACCTCTTCGTGAATAAGTGAGGTTACGCTGAAGCTCATTGAGAGAGAAGGCAAGACAATCTTCGAGTCTCAATTCTCCGGCGAGACTTCTCGGCCGGATACTTCTGCTGGCATCGATCACCGCTTATATCGCCCAGGCAGCCGTGAGGGCAAAGCCAATGCGCTGCAGTGAGAGCGAGCTCACTAATAGGCGCCACACATCAAACATAACTAATGCAATTGCAATCCCGCAGTTTGCAAAGAACTTCCATTGAGTTCTTCTTGCAAGCTCCTGCGCTTCGGACCGAATCAGCTGTAGTGACACTCGAGCGTGTCTTCCCTTTGCGTAAGGAGCTCATGATCATTTTTGAACCTGGCCGGCTAGTCGAGCTCATCAACGTCAATAAGCTTCGAATAAATCCGTTTTTCTCGACTTACGTACGATGCCCCGCAATTATGCGCAACACGATAGATCCACGTCCGCATGGAACAGCGCCCCTTATCCTCTTTGAACCTGATCCATAACTGAAGATAAATCTCTTGCAGTAAGTCACGCCTCTTCTCCGGGTCAGCTTCGTGACCTCGAGCGAGGCGAACAAGTGCTGGTCCATAGCCGTCGATACCGTCCTGATATAGTCCGTCCTGGCTAAGCCGATCCAACGTCGACTCCCTTTTGCTCACACTCAAGTTAGTTTTCGGTCATGCGCATTTCTAACACTCGCGAAAGTAGAAAGCTTGCGGCACCTGCTAAACAACCGAACTCGTATCAGCAATCCTTCCGGCGTCTCCAAACAGGAAACACCTATCGGTAACCTTCTTAGCGAGCAGCGCTCAAGCGCGGTAACTCCCACGAAGAAAGTCAATCCGCACTGCGAATTTTATGAGAAGCCATTGAAGTACGCCAAAAACTCCGGTGAGAATTACTAAGTAGGTAATTTCCCGTTTTCTGCTGATCTCAGGACTGAGCGGCTGCGGAAGGGGACGGAGATCTGATCTTTTTTCGCACGGCTCAATTCCAGGCAGACGTTCATTGGTGAAGTCACACGGATGAGGCCGCTCTCGAATGGGCCGTAGTTGCGTAGGCGGGTCGCAGACAATGAGCAGGCTCGCTAATACGTAAACGTAAACGCTTGCAACAATCCATCTGGCCATACGAATACACACTCATTGTCACTTCTGACTAGCAGACGTCGGAACAATCTTCAACCCGAGAAACTCAGAGATGTTCTCGTTAAGGAACTTTTTATCAGCCGGATTGCTCCCGGCCCCTGCCGTGTGACCCCACAAGGAAGGAATCGGGCGCAGCGTTACGGTGTTCATAAAGGCTGCCTCATATCGCGCATCAGTAACCGGAAAATACAAATCGGTTTCAGAGGGCATGTACAGGAACGGCACTTGGATACTGCGAAGCGCTCGCTCTACATCTCCGTTGAAGCCTGGTGTCTTGCCCACATCGTGCCGCTCCCACGTTCGCATTTGCAGGATCAAGTTGTTCGCATCTGCGCCCGGGATGAAGTGAGTCCGATAGCCCTCCAGCACCGACTCGAACGTCGCACCGGGTTTGGCATTCGTACGCCATAACTCCTTACGCCACCACTCCTGTGAGTAGAGCCATGCCGTCCACACAACAGCAAATGCTTCCAGGCCTTTCCGCGGGGGCTCGGTATAGTCGCCACCTTTGAAAGCAGCGTCTGCAGTCAAAGCCGCGATCTGCCCTTCCAGTCGTACGATGCCATGGCCATAGGTCTTCGCTGTGCCCGACGTTGCAACAACACGATCAGCGAAGTCCGGATAGCTAACCGCCCATTGGAACGCCTGCTGTGCGCCCATAGAAAAGCCAATCACCGCCTTCAGATGTTTCACATGCAGGTCTTCGGTTAACAGCCGATGCACCGCGTCCACGTTGTCGCGAATCGTCACAATCGGAAACCGAGGGCCATGGAACGGCTCGGGCGTATTGCTGGGCGACGACGATCGGCCGTTGCCGAACAACTCCGTCGTCACAAGAAACAACTGCGATGTATCCAGTGCATGGCCCGGCCCCATCAGCCACTCATAGCCATGCAGGTTCGCCATGTAGTGTGAGGGCAGCAGGATCGCATTGTCCCCAGCTGCGTTTAATTGCCCATATGTGCCGTAAACAATCCGCGCCTCAGGCAGCACAACGCCGCTCTCAGTTTTAAAATTCTGGATGGAGAACTCATGGCGCTGTGCCCCGCCAGGCTCAGCCGCTGAAAGACAAAAGGCCGCAAGAATCAAAATTGCTGCATGCACTCGAAAAGACATTGCTCTACAGTACAGGTCGCGGACCCGCCATCCTGTCCACGCTAGTCTGGTAAGCAAATGACCAAAAACGTTCTAGGCGGCGTCCTGCAGACCTGCTGCACCGATCCACTCACTGGCTTCTATCGCGATGGGAAGTGCAACACCGGTCCTGACGATCACGGTAAACACACCATCTGCGTGCTGTTAACCCAGGAGTTTCTGCTTCACCAGAAGTCCGTCGGCAACGACTTGATAACACCGCGGCCCGAGTATGGCTTTGATGGATTAAAGCCGGGCGACAACTGGTGTGTCTGTATCGATCGCTGGAAGCAGTCCTACGACGCTGGCATTGTCGCGCATGTGCGCCTGGAAGCAACTCACGAAAATGCTTTGGAAACCGTTCCGCTCGAAGTACTTCAGAAGAGTGCCCGCACGAACTAATTAGCTATCGCTCGTGGCCAGTTGGACTACCTTCGAGGGCCGGCTATCGGACGGTCTACCAATTCGCGTACTGCTGGCCGAGCACGCAGGCAACTTGCTCGGAACCAGCCTCTATGACGACGTGCATCCGAAGAGTGAGGATGAGTTTCTCTGGCAAACCGACCGGAGCTTGCCATGGCACAAAGCCAGACAACTAGCCGATTCGCTGCACCTTGCCGTCGGTCAACTAACGTCTTACTTCGCAGGGACGCGCCGCGATTTCAACCTTCCGATGCGCGGAACGCCGTTCCAAGTTCGTGTCTGGCAGCAGGTGATGCAGATACCGTTCGGACAGACCCTTAGCTACGGCGAAGTTGCTGAGGTGATCGGTCATCCTGCTGCGGTGCGTGCCGTGGGAAGTGCGAACGGCCGGTGCAACTTTGAACTTGTGGTTCCCTGTCATCGCGTCCTGGCTGCCGGTGGAAAGCTGGGCGGCTATGGCAATAATCTGGGAATGAAGCGACGTTTACTGGCTCATGAAGCAGCCGTGATTGGTAATTCAAAAACCGGCAGTTAGATCAGGCTGAGAGCTCGTAACCTACTCAGCTCTTCGTAGACGCCTGAGATTCCGGATTTCCCATAGATCATTTCGAGGCGCTCGCCACTCAAGTAAGACAAAACAGGATTGTGAAGGTCTGTGTTGTATTGAGTTACGTTCGTCGTATCGTAGCCGAATAGCGGAGCGATAACTTTCAACACAGCTTGGGCAATGGAGATGGCTGGAATGGAGTTTACGAAATCCGCATTCGACAGGTTATGAATTTGGTACTCGATAAGTAAGTTCGTCTGGCCCATGCTGGCTAGGTCTACAGTGCCTAAGTCGCCGAGCTGCGGCAAGCGATAGTGACCCTGCGGATCAACGGTAGGATAGCCTCTCGCGATCGGGTCGATGCGGGCAGTAATGGCGTCGGCACGAGCCAGTTCACCACTTAATACTCGTTTCCAAGTGTTGGCGCTGCATGTGCGCTTGCCTGCGTAATCACGAGTAGTGGCGGAAGTCCGCGAGCCATGCTCAGCGATACCGAGGATATGATGCCACCGGTACGTGATCGCCGGCTGCACCGTTGTTGTCCGTAGCACCGGCACCGCCAAAGTTGAGTTCGACAAACTCGCTGCCGTCAGCATTCCACTGCATCACCATTTGCTTGATCCAGTCATGCCAGGCAGGAGCTGCCAACACAACATCCTGGTTGATACTTACATCCGCTGGTGAGGCGCTTGATCCGCTGCTCTCAGGCCGGCATCCAGGTTCGCTGCATCGGCATGATTCACCAGACCATTCGAGAGAAGCGACGCTTCAATCTGGTCCTTCATCGCGCCTGTTAGCTCTGCGCGATGGACGACGCAAGTAGCCGGAGTGAGTGCATCCAACGTCTCGGTGCGCAATAACTTGTTTTGTGTCTGCTCGACACGGGTTTGGAGTGACAAGCAAGCCGAGTCAACCAGTGGCGATTGGTGTCCAGTAGCCTTAGCAGCGGTATTGCCAATGCCAGGCTTCGTCTGCGTATCTGTCGTTAAACCGATACGCTTGCGAGCAGGCCAAAATGTGAATGGTTGTTGAAACTGTCGGCTAAATACTTAGTGAATGTTGCGAATCAATTCCGGCTCGGATTCGCGCACATCAGCTTTCCGAATGATAGACACTCGTCCACGTTGTTCGAAGATAACCAGGTGAGCATCATCCAAAGTCAGCACTCCGTGCTCGCGCAATAAGGCGTACAGGTCGTCTTTGGTCAGGCCAGCTCCCCGGAGTTCAGAAGTCACGATCTCGCCCGAGAAACCAGTACTCTGGGCGGGTGGTCGAATAATGTTGCAAGTCCTGGAAAGCGTCTGAGCTTCGATACGATCCGATGCGTGACCAGCACAGTGATCAGGGTTACCGCTCCTGCAAGGTAGCTTGTTGTACTCGAGTTTGGGACCCGGCCTACGATCGCCCCTACGGCAACGGCTGCTACGAAGTCGAATGCTGACATCTCGGCTAGTGTTCGTCTCTCGCCTAATCGGAACCCGAATACAGCCGTCAGGTAAAGCAGGAGGGCTTTCACGGCAACCCATCCTACCTGGCTGGCTCCTCCGACCAATTCATTCATTGACCACCTCACAATCTAACTTACTTCCGAATCTTTGCTTCAACTAAGCGGAGGAACTCGGCGTGTTCAGTTACGACCATTTCAATGGGTAAGTACAGTACCTTCAGGTCTGTCGCGGCAAGCGCTTCTTTGCTTAAGTTGGATAAGTCCTTTTCGGTGGTAACCATAACTTGTGCCCCTTGTTGCTGGGCTTCTCGCGTAAGATGCCGGATATCAGAAGCTCCGTAGCGATGATGATCGCGAAAGGCCTTCTTCCTTACGACTCTAAGTGGAAGCTCATCGAGAGTTTGCCAAAAGCTTTCAGGATTGCCTAAGCCACAGAATGCAGCCACTTTACTCAGCGAGGGCAGTTCAACGGTTTCGCCATCTCTTGCATTCCGCCATGATCCGGGCCGCGTTGCCGTTTGAAAGATTGGCATACTCGGCTCAATCCTTCGAATCTGATTGGCTACCGCATGAAAACGACTATCAGAGTTACAGCGGGTTACCACAACAAGGTCGGCCCTTCTCAAAGCCTCAATCGGCTCGCGCAGGCGACCAGCAGGAATCACTTCGCCATTACCGAACGGATCTAATGCGTCGAGCAGAACGATGTCTAGATTGCGCGGCATGCGCGCGTGCTGAAAGCCATCGTCAAGCAGCAGAACACCCGTCCTTGGAAATGCCTTTAACAGTTGCCGGGCAACGCTGTAGCGATCTGAACCAATGCCGACCGGCGACATACCCGTTTGTAGGAAGATCTGAGCTTCATCGCCGGTGATTGCAGCACTCACTCGAGCACCCGGTGACAGCAGCAGTTCCGCCCTCGACCGACGGCGATAGCCACGAGTCAGAATGGCCGGAGAATAGCCCAGGGATTGCAGGCTGGCAGCCAAGTAGGCAGTGAATGGTGTTTTACCCACGCCACCCACGCTCAGTCCGCCCACGCTGATTACCGGCACAGGGAGTTGCGTTGCGGTAGCGGCGAAGCGCTCTCCCCGATGCCGTTTGTAAGCGCCACCTATCCGCCAGAGCCACGCGAGGCCATCCAGCAAGACACGCAAGACGACGTTATGCTGTCGGACAGATGCGCCAGCGTGATAGAGGGGAACCAGGCGCTCGGCCAATCGGGTGGACACGCCCCTTTTTTGCTGCACTACTTGCCGTCCCCGCTCTCCGAGTTGCTTGACCGCTGGTGAACTCGTTAGGGCTGCTCTTACAGCAGCGACCAGCTCGGCTGCATTGCGTACTTGGATCAATGCTTCTGCAGCCTTGAAATCACCAATGATGGCCGCAAAGTTTTGGGTATGCGGGCCGACAATCAGCGGTACACCGGCTGCAGCAGGCTCAATAATGTTGTGGCCTCCGCGAGGCGCCAGAGAGCCGCCAACAAACACGACATCAGCCAGTGAGTACGTCCGGGCTAGTTCACCGATTGTGTCAAGCAGGAGCACTCCGGGCAGATCCAAATTTTCTGAGCCAGCCGATCGGCGAACATAGTGGAGCTCTCGCGCTGCGAGCTTGCCGGCCACTTCTTCGAAGCGGGCAGGCTGGCGCGGAGCAAGAATCAACAGCAGCTTCGGGAACTCGCGGGCAAGTTCTTCGAAGGCGTTCAGTACCAGGTCATCTTCGTCCACTGAATGGCGCTGCAGGCTGCCGCGTTCATTCGGCCCTACTGTGCTGGCCGCTATCCAAATCTGCTCGGCTCCAAAGACAGGCATGTCCAATGGCTGCTGTTCCAGCTGCGCATCGTACTTCAGATTGGCGTCCGCTAGCAGAGCCGATGGGTGAACGCCCAACGTCGAGTAGCGTTGGTAGTCTGTTTGACTCTGCACTTGCACAAGGTCAGGTAGGCGTAGAACCGGATGGAAGAGGGCTCGCCATTTGGCGTAGCGGGGCCACGTGCGGTCGGAGATGCGTCCGTTGATGATGGCGAGCGATGCTCCGCACCGCTTTGCCCAGGCAAACAGGTTAGGCCATAGTTCGGTTTCGACAATGACAAGAAGCCAAGGCCGCACACGGTTGAACGCTGGCCGGAGGCAGCTTACTAGATCGATCGGAAGATAGAAGATGCCATCCACGAGACCGATGGCCTGCCGCTCGGCTGTCTGGCGTCCGGCAATCGTCGAAGTGGAAAGGTAGATCTTTATGCCGGGGAGTCGCTCGCGTAACTGGCGCAGTAGCGGAAGCACCGACGTTACCTCACCAACTGAGACTGCGTGGACCCAGACAGAACCGGCGCGTCCGCGATTGTTGATGCTCTTCGGCAACCAACCGAGGCGTTCACTGAAATGCGAACGGTAGCCGGGCTCGAGAAACAAGCGCCCGATGAAGTACAAAAGAAGGAAGGGGAACGAGACCAACTGTAGGCCTCGATAGAGGAGAAGAGTGCGCGTTAGCCCGTTTACTTGCTTCGTGATTTCGAGTATAGCTTTGCTGGCATCGGCCGAAGAAGCTCGCTTCCGCGCTGCCGCAGCGGATAGTTATGCCCACCAGTCAGCCGAACAGGTGACAGTGGGCGCCAAGTCGTTTGACAAACCTGAACTAACTGAGTTGGTGTTCGGCAAGAAGACTGATCTGCTGAAGTACGGCGTGCTGCCCGTGCTGGTGGTGATCGAGAACAAGGGCCAGAGTGCGCTTGACCTGCAAAATCTCGAGGTAAACCTGGTGGCGAGCGACGGTCGTCACGCTCAGGCGGTCGGGCCGAACGAGCTGTTTCATCTGGGCGGAAAGAGCAAGCGGCCAGGAGTTATTC
>CALMAV010000187.1 GCA_937859895.1 uncultured Bryobacterales bacterium
GCGTCGAACTGCCCATTCCGTACAACGCCCCTCCTGATTCTCCGACCCGATTGCTCGTCGACAACGGTTCGAAGCTTGGAGGACAATCCGCTACCGAAGAACAGTTCCAGGCGGTTGATCAGTATGCATTGCAAGGTGATGCGTTCTCGGCTGCCGTTCGAGGCGAAGGGCAGGTGCCGATCTCGCTTGAAGATGCGTTTGGAAATATGGCCGCTATTGATGCACTATTCCGTTCAGCTCAGAGCGCCAGTTGGGAAGTGCCTGAAGCGTTGTAGGCGAAGGCGGCCGATCACTTCGCAAATTCAGTGTAGGCTGTGTCGAGCTCTTTCTTGGACAGATCACCAGAATGAATCAGGACCCGGTAGCGAAAATGAAGCAACTGCCCGGGCTTCAGATCATGCCCGCCCACTCCTGTTCCTTTCGGCTCAAAGTCTTTGTAGCCAAATGGATTTGCAGCGAAAAGTCCGTAAGCACGAGCGTGCCATCGTGTTGGATGGTTGAAGTTCTCAGGAGCGTCGAAGATAGCTACCCCTACTTTTTGGCCGGCGACTGTTCCATCGTAGTCAACCCAGTTAGCTCGCTTTCCCCAGACGTCCTTCTCGGTCTGGGCGCCTTCGGAATTGGTCATCACTCCTCCACTTTTCTCCGTCATGCTATCGGCCAGGCGCATGCCGAAAAAGCCTTCCTTACTGTCTCCAAAGTGAACGGCGCGCTTGGCTGTTAATGTGACTGATACATCAATGGTGCGCAAATCCGGTTGCGCGTAAAAGGTAAGCACCCGGCGTTCCTCCATCAAAACCGCTCCGTGCGGACCCATCCATCGATAGAGGCCGTCAATATCGCCGCTACTCCTGCCCGATTTGACCTGATTGAAACGAACCAACGCAACAGTGCCAAGCTTGGCTGGGTCATATTTGGGAGGTTGGTCACGGTTGTAGTGGAACTCATTCTCCCAGAAGTTAAAGCCATTGATCTCGCCGTAGCCAATCCATAAGCCACGATGGTGCTGGTGGTCATGCGACTCGCCCGGAACCTCCTCCATTGGGTATCGACGGGTGATCACGATCCCTGAAGCAGTGCGAAGCGGCGCGAGAAATGGCTTGGGAACAGCGGGTCCGAAGTGGTAGGAGGAAAATGGCTCGCCGTTGATGCGGATATCGATCTGTGCGTCGCCATTCCTGACGAACTCCACTTGAGCGTTGAGCGGGCTTGCCGCCGCTGACACTAACACACAGGTTGCCAGAACATGAGAAAGCCAAGGGGCAATAGGGCGCCTTTTCATTTTGGAAAGCTCGAGGGGCATCATACCAGTGTCCACAATGTCTCCTTTATTTGCTGGGCTATCATGAAGGGTCAGAGGCAAAAGAGGAGAATCAATGGGCCCGATAGGTGTGCAGGAGATGATCGGATTATTCATGATCGCTCTGTTGCTTTTCGGTCCAAAGAAGCTCCCGGAGTTAGGCCGCACGTTGGGTAAGGCTCTGACGGAGTTCCGTCGCGCAAAGAACGAGCTGACCAGAACATTCGAGAGCCACATGAATGAACTGGAGAAGGAAACGCGGGAGGAGCCCGCAAAGGAATTTAAGCCGACTTCTTACTCCTATCCTTACGATGAATATGGTCGCTACGAACAACCGGCCCCGCAACTGGCGGAGGCTGAGAAACCGGTTGTTCACACGTATGAAGCCCCCGCTCCCTCCCCTGCTGTTCCTCCGGCCGTGGTGGGCACCATCGCCCGCAGCAACGGCGTGCATCCAATCAGGCCAACTGACGAGGAGCATCGGTCTTAGCCCGTAGGTCTGAGTCTGTCTGAATGCCGGATTCTACGGAAAAGGGGAGGGAGGCAGGCCTTGCCCCAGGTGAGGAAAAAGGCTCTGACGGGCTTCCGCCAGCCGGCGTTGAAGACGCAGCCGTCTACAGCAGCCACTCTGATCCGTACGGGCCCGAGCCGGTAACTGTTAATCCAATTGCAGCCGAGATCCTGACTGCCAGCAACGAACAACGCGCTGAGATGGCGCGCACGCCTGAAGTGGTACCTGCTTCACTACCTGCTCACAGGCCGCCGCCTCCACCCCCGCCCCCCGACTCCTCGGAGGAGGACGAAGGTGACGAGGAAGACCGTGGCATGCTCCGCATGTCCTTTATGGAGCATCTGGAAGAGCTGCGAACGCGGCTGCTCCGGTCAGTCCTCGGGGTTGCGATTGCTTTTCTTGCCAGCATGTTCTTCTCGAAAGAGCTCTGGCGTGCTGTCCAGGAACCAGCTGTCACCGCGCTGAAGCACCTTGGTGTAAACCCACCCGAGTTGGCCTACCTATCACCGATGGAGGGCTTCAACATTATCTGGATAAAGCTTCCGCTGCTGGTGTCAGTTTTTCTCGGATCACCTTGGGTGCTTTACCAGGTCTGGGCGTTTATCTCTCCAGGCTTGTATAAGAAGGAAAAGCGCTGGGCTGTGCCGTTCATTCTGTCAACGGCCGGGCTCTTCATCTGCGGCGGCCTGTTTGCTTACTTTGTGGCATTTCGTTTTGGACTGGAGTTCTTGCTTGGCATTGGGCTGGATGTGAATGTTCATCCGGTTGTCTCAATCAGCGAGTACTTCGATCTGTTCGTTAATGTGACGCTCGGCATAGCTCTCGTTTTCGAGATGCCGATCATCATTTTTTTCCTAACGCTGCTGCGCTTGGCTTCTCCGCGATTCTTACTCAAACACAGCCGCTACGCAATTCTTGCCATCACGGTTCTGGCCGCAGTTTTAACACCCACGCCTGACATCTTCAACATGATGATCTTCGCCATTCCCATGGTGATGCTCTTCTTTGTCGGCGTATTCGCAAGCTTCCTACTGGTGAATAGCCGCGAGGGGAAGAGGTTCCCTTGGAAGCTGGTGCTGCTGGTTTTGTTAGGAGCGTGTTTAGTGACTGCTGGCGTACTTGCGTTCTTTGTATTCCGCTACGGCTATCACTTTGTAGCGAAAGCGCCTTACTTTGTTAAGTAGGGCGCTATTCTACGCTCTCGTACTGCGCGCACTCTGAGACTTAGTCACGCCAAAGGGCAACGCCGCCCAGCAAGCCGTCTTGGTTCGGTATGCGCGTGACGCCGTCAGGCAGACTAATGTCAAGCTTAGTCGCATTGCCTCCGCCGATAAAAAGATGATCGTAATTAAATAGCGATTGGATCTGCGCTATTGCCTTCTCCACTAGCTTGTTCCAACGTTTTCGGCCATGTTTGGCAAGACCACGCTTGCCTAGAAAGTCCTCATACGTTTTGTCCTTACGCCATGGATGATGAGCCAGCTCGAGGCCGGGCACCAGGCGACCTTCCAGGTACAGCGAGGAGCCGAATCCAGTGCCTAGCGTGATCACCATCTCCACGCCCTTACCTTCAATTGCAGCAAGCCCCTGTATTGCTGCATCGTTGGCCATCCGGACAGGCTTCTTCCAACGCCGTGTCAGCACTTTCTCAAATTCGAACCCAACCCATTTTTGATCCAGATTGTGAGCGGTCAATGTCACCCCGCGTTTAACAACGCCGGGAAAGCCGACAGATGCGCGATCGAATTCGCCGAGGCTTTTCACAATTGAGTCAATCAGCTTGATGATGTTCTCAGGTGTTGCTGGGTCCGGAGTATCAAAGCGCTGACGCTCGCTCAACGGCTTGCCATTCATATCCAGCAAGCAACCTTTGACTCCGGATCCACCGATGTCGATTGCCAGTGTGGTGATCTTCTCTGTTGTAGACGCCATATCGTCACTGTAAGGGACTGCTGCTACTTGTACCACGCTCGAATCTCTCCGCGGCCCTTTTTTGCCATGAGCTCTCACGGGCCGCAAGCAACTCAGTTACTTGCTCTTGGCACCGAGCACAATCGGGTCAGTCTCAACGAGCTTGAGGGATTTGACCATGTTTTGTGTGAGGTTCTTGTATCTTTTGAAATGAGGAGCTTCGATATGTGCTTTGTACGCGGCTATGTCAGCGTATGTCTCAAGAATCCTGATGTGTGCAGGGTTTTCCTTTAGAGATACGGCGTATAAAATCAGAACACCCGGCTCAATGCGGATAGAGGTCTCGATCTCTTCCTTTAGAGCAGATTTATAAGCTTCCAGTTGGGCGGGGTCGATCTCAAGTTCGGCCATTCGCACAACGCGGCTTCCTATCCCTTGGGCACGGGAAAGCCAGAGCGCGCATGATAGAGAAAACATCAGTAACGAACCGCCGATGGTTATAACCCGTTTGGTGTTCATATTCCCTTCTTCCGCTCGCAGCGTAAATGCTCCCAGGGACAATTTTTACCAAAATAAAATCACAAGGCGTGATGATTGAGAGCCGAAAATCAAGCAGCGGGCAATGTAATGATGAACTTGGATCCGCGCCCTAGCTGGCTCTCCACCGCTATGGTTCCGCCCATCCGGTCAACTACTTCTTTCACAATCGACAGGCCAAGGCCTGTTCCGCCGGCCGGCCGTGAGCGGGCCTTGTCTACCCGATAGAACCTTTCAAAGACTCGGGCTATGTCTCCGCTTGGAATACCAATACCCGTATCGCTAACACAGATGCGGACCTTTCCCTTATCGGTATAGCCGCATGCAACCGTAACGTTTCCTTCTGGCCGGTTAAACTTCACCGCATTGTCTAACAGATTCACCATTACTTGCTCCAGCCGGAAACGAACGCCCACCACCGCACACTCTTGGCAATCACTTCCATCGATGTCTACGTTCCGCAGTCCAGCAGCGGGCAACACCGTGTTTATCGCCGATTGAACTACTTCCAGCACCGAGATATGACCCGATTGCATGGGAGCCTCCTTGCCGGAATCCAGCTCTGAGAGGACAAGGAGATCAGAAGCGATATTGTTGAGCCGAATCGATTGCGACAGGATAATCTCGACGAAGCGTCGCCTATTTGCCTCGTCGTCCAGCGCACCATCCAGCAGAGTTTCGGCATAGCCGCGGATGGCTGCCAGTGGTGTACGTAGTTCGTGCGAGACGTCGGCGACAAAGTCTTTCCTCATCTGCTCCTGGCGCTGTATGTCTGTTACATCGTGCAGCACGATTACTGCACCGGATCGATTCTTCTGACCGAACGGCAGCGACCGCGCTTCGAACCAGCGGCCATCCGCACTAGGCAACTGGAATCGATCTGTTTCCGGAGTTCTGCTGCTAAGCACGCGTTGCAAAATGTCCCGGAGCAGCGGCTCACGCACCACTTCATAAAGCGTTCGGCCCTCGGTGACCGGGATACGAGTACTGAAGGCTTGCGCAAATGCATCGTTGCAGAAGATGACCTTCATCTGCGAATCGACGGCCAGCACACCTTCGGCCATACACGCCAGAATCGTTTCCCGACGCGACGCTTCCGTGTTCGCCTGCTCTACTACAACCCGGACGCGTTCCGCCATGGCCAGCATGCCGCGTGAGAGGTTCTGTGTCTCGGCGGGGCCTTCAATTGGGAGATCTTTTTCTTGGGCCGGAAGCGCGCCAATGAACTCTGCAAATTGCGCGGTCAAAGTGGAGTAACGCCGCATGACTGCGTAGGTCAAAGCCAATCCACAAGCGCTAACGGCTGCCAGCACAACCGCAAGCTTCCCTAGCGTTGCAAAGCTTTGCCCTGATTCAAAATCAGGCCTAATCCAAAGGATGGCAATGGGCAGAGAAAGCATTAGGAGGCACCAGGCACCTAAAAACTTTCCTACCTGTGGCTCTCTCATCGTTTAACTCAACCACAACTTACAGGCAGTTTGCGATCCCTCGTTACTCGCAATATCTCTTGAGGGTAGTGGATCAGCTCTCATGGCGTTTAAGGAAGTAGTTCTGACAATTGAAAAGCCGCTTGCCGGGCTGCCGCTCAATCCGCGTGTAGGTGCCATCTAATTGCTCCACCCGCGCCGTTGCTTCGTCCTCCAGATACTTTGCCAAGATGCGATCATGCAGACGTCGCACCAGCCGCTTATCTTCTATTGGAAACAGAATCTCTACCCGGCGATTTAAGTTCCGCGGCATGAAGTCAGCACTGCCCAAATAAATCAACTCCTCACCGCCGTTATGAAAGTAGTAGATTCGGCTGTGTTCCAGAAATCGCCCAATCACACTACGGACCGAAATGGTTTCACTGACGCCCGGAACGCCAGGCCGTAATGAGCAGCCGCCGCGAACGAGCAGATCGATTCGAACCCCGACCTGAGATGCCTCATAAAGCAGCCGGATCATTCCCGGATCCTCAAGCGCGTTCATTTTCAAGATCATGTGGCCGTCACCATGCTGCCGGTGCCGCTCCATCTCCGTGTGGATCAGCCGCTCCAGACTGGATCGCATGCTGTGCGGGGCAACGAGCAGTTTGCGGTATGACTTCTTGGCCGAGTAGCCGGTCAGATGGTTGAACAAGTCACTTACGTCAGCCCCGATCTCTTCATTACAAGTGAAGAGGCCAAGATCGGTATAGATC
>CALMAV010000188.1:0-1686 GCA_937859895.1 uncultured Bryobacterales bacterium
AGCGGGGATCATCCGCGAGCACGGGCCCCGCAACATCGAACAACGGCCGCCAACTTTCGAGACGCTGGCCCGGTCTATCACGTTCCAGCAACTCAGCGGAAAGGCCGCAAAGGCGATCTTTGACCGCGTAAAGACGGCAGCGGGCAAGCGGTTTACTGCGCTGGCCTTTCTGAAGTTGACCGATGAGGAGTTGCGGGCTTGTGGACTGTCGAGGCAGAAAATAGCATCGCTGCGTGACTTAGCCGGCCGGGTGGCCCGACGCGAAATAAACTTCCGTAAGTTCGCCGCGATGGAAGACGAGGACATTATCGCGGCTCTCTCTGAGGTGCGGGGCGTCGGCGTTTGGACGGTGCAGATGTTCCTGATGTTTTCGTTGGGCAGACCGAACGTGATGCCTTTGGGAGATTTGGGCATTCGCAATGCAGTGCGCAAAGCCTATGGGTTGGCCGAAGCGCCAAGGCCTGCTGATTTGGCGGCAATCGCAAGAGACTGGCACCCGCACTGCACCGTAGCGTGCTGGTATTTCTGGAGGAGTCTGGAAGGGCCAGCGGAGTTTTAGTAATTTTCCGCTTGGGAAATTTGCTACTCGAGTGCAAATGCAACCCACTGGGTCACCCATTTTGCTCCTCAACCGCCATGCCCTCCAGCGCATACAGCAGTCCACCGTCCAGGGAGATTATCGCGCGAATCAACGGGGAGCAAGCCCTGAGGGGGAATGGATCTTCCCCTCGGTCCCGGACTAAAGATTATGCAGCTTTGAGCAGCGCCGTCGCTGTTCCTCCTACAATTCGGGTAAGGCACGGGCTGGTTTTAGAACGATAACGCCGAGTGGCGGCAAAACCAAAGTAGCGGAAGCGGGACGCCCGTGGGCTTCAGTTGGTTCGGCCGTGATGGAACCGCCGTTACCTAGATTGCTGCCGCCGAACATGCCTGCGTCGGAGTTGAAAATCTCGTGGTGGAGCCCGGCTTCAGGCATTCCGATGCGGTAGCTCAGGTGCGGCTGAGGTGTGAAGTTGCAAACGAACACCAGGTAATCGTCACGTCGCTTGGCGCGGCGGACAAACGAGATAATCGAATTCTCGTTGTCTCGGAAGTCGATCCATTCGAAACCGGCAGGTTGAAAGTCTACTTCGTAGAGGCTTGGCTCACGACGGTAGAGATTGTTAATTTCAGTGCAGTAGGTCTGCAGTTGGCTATGAACTGCGTGGTCGAGCAGCCACCATTCTACTTGCGCTTCGGAGTTCCACTCCGTTGTCTGGCCAATCTCAGATCCCATGAAGAGAAGCTTCTTACCCGGGTGTCCATACATAAAGCCTAGGAAGGCGCGGGTGTTAGCAAACCGCTGCCATTCGTCACCGGGCATTTTGCCGATCAGTGAGCGCTTGCCGTAGACTACTTCGTCGTGTGAGATGGGCAGGACGAAATTCTCTGAGAACGCATACACCATGCTGAACGTGATGTCGCTCTGGTGATATTTACGGTAAAGGGGATCACACTCAAAGTAGCGGAGCATGTCGTGCATCCAACCCATGTTCCACTTCATGGTGAAGCCAAGGCCGTTGAGATACACGGGGCGTGAGACGCCGGGGAAGGACGTGGATTCTTCGGCAAAGGTCATGGCTCCTGGAACCTGGTGCACTAGCTCGTTGACCTTGCGGAGGAAAGAAATGGCTTCCAAATTCTCAT
>CALMAV010000188.1:1696-6198 GCA_937859895.1 uncultured Bryobacterales bacterium
CATTGCCGCCGTGAATATTCGGAACCCACTCGCCGGGCTCGCGCGAGTAGTCAAGGTAAAGCATGGAAGCGACAGCATCGACACGCAACCCATCGATGTGATACTTCTTCAGCCAGAACATCGCGTTTGAGATTAGGAACGAGCGGACCTCATTACGGCCGTAGTTAAAGATCAGCGTGCCCCAGTCGCGGTGTTCGCCGAGCCGCGGATCTTGATGTTCATAGAGCGCTGTGCCATCGAATTGGGCAAGGCCGTGAGCATCTTTCGGAAAGTGACCAGGAACCCAGTCGATGATGACGCCGATACCTTCCTGGTGGCAGCGATCGACGAAGTACATGAAGTCTTGCGGCGTGCCGAAGCGGGAAGTGGGGGCGAAATAGCCGCTGACCTGATAGCCCCAGGATGGTGCGTAGGGATGCTCGGAAATCGGCATCAACTCGATATGGGTGTAGCCGAGTTGCTTGACGTAACGGAGAAGCTCGTCTGCATCCTGCCGATAACTAAGGGGCTGGTTGCTGCCATCGCGACGCCACGAGCCAAGATGCACTTCGTAAATGGAGATTGGGATTTCGAGTGCCCGCGTGATGGTGCGGGTCTCCATCCATGTCCCGTCCTGCCACTCGTAGCTGTCAAGGTCGGCTACAATGGACGCGGTCTTCGGTGGCAGCTCCATGGAGAAGCCGAAGGGGTCGGACTTCAGTTGGCTGTAACCGCGGTATCGGGACTTGATTGCGTACTTGTAGGCGGTGCCTGGCCCTTCATTTGGCATGAAGATTTCCCATACTCCACCCGTGCGCTGACGCATAGGATTGCAGCGGGTATCCCAACCGTTAAAGTCGCCAACGATGCTGACGATTAAAGCATTCGGGGCCCAGACGATGAAACCCGTGCCACTGACCCCATCCAGGACTTTTACATGTGCGCCGAAGGTATTGTAGCCCTCAAAGTTTGTACCTTCGGAATGCAGGTAAAGGTCGAAGTCGCTGAGTAGCGGCGGGAAGCGGTAAACATCTTCCTGGTCGGTTACCTGGCCGTCGCCATGGGTGATGCGAAGGCGGTAACGCTCGGGCCGGGACTCGAAGGAGGCGGCGTAAATACCACCTCCATGGATCTTTTTCGCTTCAACTATGCGATCGCCTTCCAGCACTTCAACACGTTGAGCATGTGGAAAGAAAGCGGTAACTTCCCAGCCGTTTTTCTCGCTTGCATCTCTGGGATGTGGGCCCAGCACGGCGAAGGGATCGCCGTGATAGCCGCCCGCAATTGCTTCCAGTTCACCATCAGTCATTGTTCATTATTATGTCAGGAGAACTTGCCTACGATGCCGTTTATCGAGTCTGAACCCACTCTTCACGAATACGTGAAGCAGTTACCTAAGGCGGAGTTGCACCTGCACCTGGAAGGTTCCGTTGAGGCGCAAACAATCCAGGAAATCCACCCGGAGCTTACCCTCCACGAGATCCAGACGGCCATGCGATTTTCGGGATTTGCGGGCTTTCTGAAAGCCTATGTGTGGGTCTCGCAACGGCTAACCACCGCTGCAGCTTATCGAATCGCACTGCGGCGATTACTCGAGAGCTTGGTGTCACAGAATGTGTTAGCGGTCGAGATTACGCTTTCCGTAGGCGTGATTCTTTGGAAGGGACAAGCGCTCGAGGCCATCTTCGAAGCGCTCTGCCAGGAGTGCGAGGCTCACCCAGCCATCCGTGTACGCTGGATCTTCGATGCAATTCGTCAGTTTGGAGCCGGGCAAGCAGCAGCAGTGTTTGAAAGGGCGGCAGCGTATCGCCAAGCTGGGGTGGTGGCAATCGGTATCGGGGGCGATGAGGAGCGCGGACCGGCTATCTGGTTTGCTGATTTGTATCGTCGGGCGCAAGACGCTGGATTATGTTTGACGGCTCACGCGGGTGAGACAGCTGGGCCGGAGAGCGTCTGGCAGGCAATACAGATCGGTGCTCAGCGGATTGGACATGGCATCCGAGCGGTGGAGGACGTCAAATTAATGGCATACCTGCGTGAGCATCAGATTGCCCTCGAAGTATGCCCATCGAGCAACGTCGCAACTGCGGCAGTCAGGACCCTGGAAGAGCATCCACTACGGAGGCTGTGGGAAGCAGGCGTTCCGATTGTACTAGGGACGGATGATCCGGCGCTGTTCGCTACTAGCTTATGCAAAGAATATGCTCTTGCAGCCGAGCTATTTAACTTTTCGCGAGAGGAGCTGAGCCGACTGGCGGCCAACAGTTTTCGATTTAGTTTCGACCGGCTCAGCCGCGAGCTTGGCCAACACGTTCTTCCAGCAGCAGGTGAATGAGTGCTTCAAGTTCGCGTATGCGGTCGTTAAGATGGTCCAGGGCCGCTGGTTCAGACTCACCGCTTGCCGCCACACGGCCATGTTCGAGTGCGCCCAGCGCCTGACTACGAGTCCTAACCACACGCCCGGGGATACCAACCACCGTTGCGCCTTCTGGGACTGAGTGTACAACCACGGCGCCTGCTCCGACCTTCACCTCGTCGCCTAGGCGAATGTTGCCAAGAACGGATGCGCCAGTACCCACCACAACGCGATTGCCAATGGTGGGATGGCGCTTACCGCGTTCGTTGCCGGTGCCGCCAATGGTAACGCCCTGGTAGAGGAGAACGTCGTCCCCAATCTCGGCTGTTTCGCCGATGACGACGCCAAGACCATGGTCAATGAAAAGCCGCGCGCCAATGGTGGCGCCTGGGTGAATCTCTATGGAGGTTAGAAAACGGGCAATGGTTGAGATGAAGCGGGCTGTAACGAAGAAGCGCCGCAGATAAAGCCAATGGGAGACATGGTGAAAGAGAACGGCATGCAAACCCTGATAACAAAGGAGGATTTCCAAGCTGCTTTTGGCTGCGGGATCCTCCCGTTTGATGGCAGCAATGTGATCACCAAGCGACATGGGGCTATTCTCTCGTCCTTTGGCTAAAGCTATCGGATGACATGACTGGCCAAGAGGCTTCGAGAGATTGAGGGGAAGATGGTCAGGCAGCCCCTGCGGTTCAGCAAAAAGGAACCCACGAACATGACTCGACGTCTATGCACCGAGGTAAATTGATGGCTGGACCCAAACAGTCCAGCCTACTTCCTCGCAACAATCACATCCTGACCGGAGTCGAGTTCGGCAGGAGCGCCCGACCAGCCCCCGTGCTGAACTGTTTCGAGAGTGAAGCCAGCCTTCAAGAATGTCTCTTCGACATATTGGCGAGAGAAAGCTACGGCTTGTTCAGGAAGGTCAAGTGTGCACTGTGCATGGTGTTCGAAGCGGTGCTTGAAAGGGAAAATAGACTTGCCGGCAGAAACGAATGGCTCGGTGATTCCATCGAGCAGGAACCAGGTTGATAGGCAACGTCCGCCAGGCTTTAAGACCCGGTACGCTTCGTTGATATAGTGATTTGCCGTTTCGGGTAGTAAGTGCGTGAAGAGTGAGTTCGCAACGATAAATGAGAAGGTTTCTGAGGCGAAGGGAAAGACGTACTGGCTGGCAGGCGACGAACCGCCGGGATTATAAGTCTTGTTAAATACGTCGGCGTGTGTGAAGTGAAAGTTTGAATGTCTCGCTGCGATGTTACTGCGGCACCACTTGATAGCAAACTGAATAACATCCAAGCCTTCATAGGAACCCTCGGCAGATAAGAAGGAAGCCATGGCCAAGGCTGTTCGACCGATACCGCAGCCAAGGTCAAGCACGTGATCGGATGGTTTAAGTCGCCCGAGCGTTTGACAGAGCAATACATTATGTTGGCCTAATTCGCGAAACGATCCATTGCCGGATATGTTCAGGCGTCGCGGGGGAATCTCTGTATCGGACTTACCTGTCACACGATCCCGAATGTCGAAAAGTAAGTTCGGTAAGTAGCTGCGTCCCTGGACGCGAACCGGAGTAGGAAGACAGGAAAGGAGTAAGTTCCTAAGCGTTGACTTACTCAAAGCGATAGTTCGGCGCTTCTTTAGTAATGATGACGTCGTGAACGTGGCTTTCGCGAAGGCCAGCCACAGTCACTCGAAGAAACTTGGCGCGCTCCTGCAGCTCCGCGACAGTAGAACAGCCGCAGTAGCCCATGCCGGCGCGCAGGCCACCAACGAGCTGATAAACCAGGTCGGAAAGCAAACCTTTATACGGGACGCGGCCCTCGATTCCTTCCGGAACAAGCTTGCCGTTAGGGGATTGCTGATACCGTTCAGAGCTGCCGTGAGGCATCGCGCCCATGGAACCCATGCCGCGATAACTCTTGAAGGTACGGCCCTGGTAAAGAATGGTTTCCCCCGGGCTTTCGTCTGTGCCGGCGAGCATGCTTCCCATCATGACCGAATCGGCTCCGGCGGCAATAGCTTTGGTAATGTCACCGGAGAACTTGACGCCGCCGTCGGACATGAGTGGAACACCGGCATCGCGAGTGGCTTTCACACATTCGGCGATAGCAGTAATTTGCGGGACCCCGGCACCACTGACGACACGAGTTGTGCAGATAGAGCC
>CALMAV010000189.1:0-5181 GCA_937859895.1 uncultured Bryobacterales bacterium
GGCAAACTCTGCGGCCGCGTATCCAGACGGTTGGGGACGCCTTTGCTAAGCGAGTTGTGCCGGCCTCTTTCGCGGCGGCATTGCTGGTGTTCCTGGTCACCCGAGACCCGCGTAGAGCCCTAACGATGATGCTGGTGGCATGTCCTTGCGCGGCTGGATTAGCTACCCCAACGGCAGTAAGCGCGTCCATCGGAAATGGAGCGCGCCGGGGCATTCTCATCAAAGGTGGAACACACCTGGAAGCAATGGCAGAGGTGGACACGGTCTGTTTCGATAAGACCGGTACATTGACCGAGAGCCAACCGGCGGTGCGGCAGGTGATTTCCCTGCACCGGGATTACAGCGAGGAACGCGTACTTGCGCTGGCAGCTCGGGTTGAGCGTCACTCGCAACACCCGCTAGGTCTTGCGATTGTTCAAAGCGCACGGCAGCAGGATCTCCTCTCGCCATTCGGCTACGAAGATGATGATTTCGAGATCATGAGTGGGCGCGGCGTGCGGACCTGGAATGCGGAGGAGGAGATCTTCGCCGGGAACCGACGCCTTCTCACGGAGAACGGGATCGAGCTGCCGGAAGTGGCGCAGCATTGGATCAGGCAACTCGCCGACCAGGCAGTTACGACCATTTTTGTGGTGCATCAGCGGCAACTGGTTGGCATTGTGACTGTCGCAGCGGCTGTCCGTACCGAAGCAGCTAATTCCATCGCACGTCTGCGTGACGTTGGAATTAAGCGTATCCTGATGCTGACTGGTGATGGAGAGGGCGTTGCGAGGGCCGTAGCCACTGCTGTGGGGGTGAAAGAGTGGCGATCGGGACTGCTTCCGCAAGACAAGTTCGAAGCGATCCAGGAGCTGCGGGATGCGGGCGGGAAGGTCGCGATGGTCGGCGATGGCATCAACGACGCACCGGCCCTGGCGTTAGCCGATGTTGGTATTGCGATGGGAACAGGTGGGTCCGATGTTGCTATTGAAACAGCGGACGTTGCCCTTGCTGCTGACGATCTGGAAGGAGTGGGTTCGGTGATCGACCTTAGCCGACAGACGATGTCGATAATCCGACAGAACTATGGGCTGGCTTTAGGAACTAATTCCATAGGTCTTTACCTAGCTGCCGTGGGTTCTATCAACCCAATCATCGCGGCAGTTTTACACAACCTCAGCACGATTATGGTGATCGCCAACTCCACCCGTCTGATAGGATTCGACCCTACTGGGGGCAAGGCTGGATCTGAGCGGTTCCGCTACAAGCTTCCCACTGCACTGGGGTCGAGACAGGAACAGGAAGCCGAGTGCGACAGCACCTGCTGCGGCACAAGCGGGGCAACTCAAACTGAACAAAGTAAGTTTAAAGAGCATGCAGCCTAACTCGGCTGAAATTATATAACGAAGTGACGCCTTGATGGTACGTAATGCCTCGGGGCGTTGCTTCGTGGTTGTTTGAGAAGGCGGGATTTCATGCGGCAAGACCGGACCAAACGCCAGTAACCGAGTTAGGAGCTCTCCGATCGGCTCTGTTAGAAGGCAGGGTGAGTACTCCACCAGTACTCTGCCCGTAAGCTGATTTATCACAACGGATCGAATCCCGGGCTCGCTTTCCAACAGCATCTTGAGGGACAAACAGGCGGATGGGTTTCCAGCCAATGGTTTGACTTCCCATCTTTCGCGCCCCGCTACACGAGATCGAAGTTGCGGTGCCGTCATCTTAGAAGACTTGACGCGCTGACCCGGTAGAGTAGTCTGCATAGAGTTACAGCCGTAGTCTAACCGCAACAGCCACATCTTCAAGAAGGTTCTGACGAGATGGCTTAAACCCTTGATCAACGAGCTAAAAGCCGCCACCAGTGGGCACCTTTTTAGTTCAGATCAGTAGGGGTTGGCACGCACGAGTACGGGCTCTGCCTTTCCGTTTGTCTTGACCGGGAGGTCAGTGGCCGGACGTAAGCGGCCAGCCGTCGAAAAGTAAGAGCTTCAGCGGGCCATCGACTATAAACTGGAACCTGTTGCCTCCTTGGCGTCTCCCTCAGCATTGGACTTCTTTGTTGATGGGCAATTGCATTTGTTCAAGTGCCTACTCCTCCCCACCCCGAAACTCTCCATACGCTTCTCGCCCTGACGGTAGTGAGCGTTGCTTCCATTGTGGGCTCACTTTCGCTCGCCCTGGGCAAGCGCCTTACCGCTGCACTTCCGTATTTGATCGGTTTGGCCGCGGGTGCCCTGCTTGGAACAGCCTGTGCTCATCTTCTTCCAGAGGCCCTGGCGCAGATCGGGTCCGGACGGAGGTTTGCTGTCCTTTTCATCGTCGGATTCCTCAGTTCATTCCTGATTGAACGCACGCTCTACATCGTCTTCCGCCGTAAGGGCGGTGCTCACCAACATCAGGAAATTGCCCCTGGCGCTTCGGTACATCACGGTCATGAGCACGGAAGCTCATCTGGAGACTTGATTGTTCAGAATATTCTCCTTGGCGGCGCTGTTCATAGCTTTGTTGATGGCCTGGCGATTGCAACCGCGTTCTCCGTCGGACATAAAATCGGGATCGCCGCAACCATTGCTGTTCTGATCCATGAGGTGCCGCATCATGTGGCAGATGTTGGAGTGTTGATTTATAGCGGCCTCTCCAAACAGCGTGCCGTTGTGCTGAACCTGCTTGCTACTACAGGCTGTGCCACCGGTGGGCTGCTGGTTTTAATCTTCGGTTCGCATGCCGGAGTTCTCATTGGTGCTCTTCTACCTATCACGGCGGCGAACTTCATTTACATCGCTACGGCAATACTTCTACCGGAATTACAGAAGGAGAAGAGCGGAACACGATCGCTGGCTCAGATTTTGTTTCTGCTGGGTGGACTAATGCTGATGTTCTGGATGGGCGCGTGAGCGCTACAAGCCGCGGCGAGTTAACTCATTCCACATAACGGGAAGCGGCACTCGAACGGTTGCGGCGTACTTTCCTCCCGTATGTAGATCGGCGTACAGCTCGTCGCTCACCTCCGTGAGGTCCTGACGGGTGTAGATCCAAGTCCGACGCTTCTCCGGCCAGATGATCCAACAGGTCTTTACTCCGGCTCTCAGAAGACGATTGCCCTTATCAAATAAGTCGCTGATGGTCTGGCCCGGGGAGAGTATCTCGACAGCTATAAGCGCCGGGTCAGCCAAATCTCCCTGTTCGTAACGAGCACTTGCGTCGGCGATTGTGACGTCCGCCACGAGCCTGTCGGGGCCACACAAAACGTTCAGCTCGGAACCAATATCGAAGCCTACCGGCAACTCGCGACCGAACCATTGGATGAGGAATACCTGGATGATTGAGTGAAGTCGTTTAGCCAAGGGCTTTTGAATTTCGTGGCCGTCTATTAACTCGGTTTGGCCACCAATGGATGTGAGAGTACTTTCCATGCTGCTACCGATTGAGTGCGCGCTCGGTACGACGGTCAGCCACGATGGTGACTTCCATATCGTAGGCAAGGCTCACCACCTGGTTGACCAGGCTTTTGCCGCGCAGGCGCTCGACACCTTTGCCGATGATGCGAGGGAGAAAGATTTGCCGGGCGTTGTGCTCGCGCGCATATTGCACCAGTGCCTCGGCATGGTCGGCACCCTTGAGGATGGCCGTTTCGATATGCAACTTGCGAGCAAAATCCAGGTGGCGTTCAACGGCTTCACGTTCGGCAGGAGGCAGGACTTTCAGGTCGCCGCGTTCGGAGATAACGACCGCGTGACAGTTGCCGTGAAGCATATCTGCAACTCGTTTACCGCGCCGAATCAGCATGGCGGTAGAGGGGTCGTCACTCACGTAAATGATAATCGCGTTGTCTAACTGGCGCTTACGAGTAGCAGCAGCAACAGCGCCGTCGACCTTACTGATCTCCACTTGCTCGATGCGGTCTTCCACTTCGTGGGCGGTTTGGCGAAGGGCCATTTCGCGCAAAGCCACCAGCGTGGACTCCTTAAAGAAGTTCTGGAGCGCTCGCTGTGCCTTATCGGGCGGGTAAACAACGCCGCGCTCCAGCCGATTCAGCAAGGCGCGCGGTGTCAGGTCCACCATCACTACTTCGTCGGCCTGCTTGACTACCCAGTCCGGAATAGTCTCGCGCACTTTGACGCCAGTCATGTGAGCCATCTGGTCATTCAGGCTTTCCAGATGCTGCACGTTCATGGTAGTTAGAACGTCGGTGCCTGCCTGAAGGATGGCCTGCACATCTTCCCATCTTTTCTCACGAGCCAAGCCGGGCACATTGGTATGTGGGAATTCGTCTACCACTGCCACAGCCGGATGACGGGCAATGATTGCGTCCGTGTCCATTTCTTCGAAGAAGGAGCCCCGATATTCGACTCTCTTGCGGGGCACCATCTCGAGACCCTCAGTTTTGGCGATGGTGTCTTTGCGGCCATGCGGCTCGAAGTAGCCGATCACGACGTCGATGCCCCGGCGCTTTAAGTCTTGGCCTTCCTGAAGCATCTGATACGTTTTGCCAACGCCGGCTGCATAGCCGAGAAATATTTTAAGCTTGCCAGTTTTACTCATTGTTTTGCGGAGCAGCCAGCCGGTAACCGACCCAAGGCTCGGTGACAATGAAGCGCGGATGAGCCGGGTCTACCTCTATCTTCTTACGAAGCTGGCTGACAAACACGCGCAAGTACTCTACTTCTTCACCGTATTCTGCTCCCCAAATAGTCTGCAGAAGTTTACGATGAGCGACAGGCTTATTCAAATTGGAGGCAAGATAGTGCAGCAGGTCGAACTCTTTGGGCGTGAGGCGTACGGGTCGGCCACGGGCGATTACCTGGCGCGAGGCTCCATCAATAGTCAGCTCTTCTGAGATAACGATGGCTTGACCGGTGTCAGGAATTCGACGCATGTGTGCGCGAATACGTGCCATTAGCTCGCTTACGCTGAACGGCTTGGTCATGTAGTCATCGGCACCGGCATCCAGCGCAGCAATTTTATCGCTCTCGCTGCTTCGAACGGAGAGCACGATAATGGCAACGTCGGAGGCGACCCGCAGTGCCCGGCAGGCAGCCATTCCACCCATGCCCGGCATATTCATATCGAGGAGTATGACGTTAGGATCGTACTCGCGCAGAGCTTCCAGTGCTTCTTCGCCGGTACGGGCTTCATATGGCTCATAGCCATGCGACTCCAGAGCCGTGCGCATGACGCGACGCAGCTGCGGCTCATCATCCA
>CALMAV010000189.1:5191-8321 GCA_937859895.1 uncultured Bryobacterales bacterium
TTAAGATTCGTCCTGAACTCATGTTATTTTTTGACGCTGGAGAGATGGAGCAGTCTTCAAGGAGAGAAAGAACTCCGTTCCCTGCCCGACATAGCTTCGCACACCCACGCTACCGCCGTGCGCTTCGGCAATCTCACGGGCGATAGCCAGGCCCATGCCGGTGCCTTGTACAGCAGACCGGTCATAGCGGCCACGATAAAACTTCTCGAACACTCTGGACTGTTCCAGTTCCGTCAGGCCCGGCCCGTTGTCGCGAACGGTGAACGTCAGGATGCCGTCCGTCTCCGCCCCTGATATCAGAACTGGCGACCGTGGCGGGCTGTACTTTAGAGCATTATCGAGCAACTGCTTGAGGGCCTGAACAATCAGTTCACTATCAGCCAGTACGGGCGGCAAGCCCGGAGGAATTGTGGTGTGAATGCGTCCACTGCCTCCCCTCTCGCCAAGTGATCGCAGGGCCGCGCCGATTAATTCACCAGGAGGTTCCGGCCCTACTTGGAGCTTCAGCTTTTTGGCATCGATGCGAGCCAGATGGATCGCCTCTTCTACCAGTTGACGAAGTCCGTGGGCCTCTTCCTGAATCACTGCAACCATGTCGTCAGCCTGCTCCTTGCGGAGCGGCGCGGGGTTGGCCAGTATGGAGGCTGCTGCCTCGATCGCGGTAAGCGGAGTTTTCAGATCGTGGGCGAGAGCATCGATCATCACTGATTTCAGCTCCTCACTTCTTCGAACGGCTGCCATCCGGCTGGCCGCTTCCTGAGCTTGCACTTGGGCAAGGCCAAGCGCGACGGTGCTCGCCCAAGAATCGACCGTGGCTGAAGGGAGCGGAGTGGGCCTGATAAAAGCCATGCTTCCCAAGACCAGATTGCCTAACCGCACGGGAATCACGTTCCATTCGCAATCACCCATAAGCACCGTAGTTTTTTCCGTCGATTGTCGCAGTGCGTCGGCGGGGAAGTCACCTTCAGTCCCGGCACGGTGGAATAGTTGACTTAGACTTTCGAAGAGAACAAATCTACTTAATTCAAACAGCTGGCTGCACTCATTTACCAGGAGTCGACGCATCTCCTCACCGCTGCTGCCCAACAGCAGAGAACGGCTGAGCGCATGGAGCCGTTCTGTCTCGTGTTGTTGCACGACGAGCGCATCACGCTGCGCACGTAAGCGATTCGAGAGACGTCCGGATACCAACGAAAGGGCGGAGAACACTAAGAGTGCGACCCAATTCTGCGGGTCAGCGATGCTTATGGAGCCGATGGGCGGAAGGAAGAACAGGTCCAGGCAAACGGTTGCGACCAGCGCTGCAATGACCCCGAAAATCTGCTGCGTTGTCAAGGCAGTGACGACGACAAGCAGTAACAGGAGAAGCGCTACAGTCACCGCCGAGGAAGGGAGAATTTGAAAGCAGAAAAAAGTCAGTGCGCCTATGCCGGCCAGGGAAGCGAGCAGCTTCTGCCATTCGGCCAGCGTCCGACGCATCAGGAGCCCTTTGGCTGGAGCATGGCTTTCAACTGACGGAATGCGGTCTCATCGAAGTTGGGCTTCAGGCGAAATTGTGCAACTGGCTTCGCATTCGATGGAGAACTCTGGTGTTGCTGTGCCTTCGCCAAGAAAGTCTGGGCCTCGGTTTCACCCTCTTCGTGATCGGCTACAAATTGTAGATTCTTCGCTGCTTCGTCGAAGGAATTGCGCTGCAGTAGAGCCACGCCCAGGTTGAACCGGTAGGTAGTATCGTTGGCATCGCCCTCCACTGCTCGACGGAGATCGTCCAATGCGGCAGGTTGATTCAACTCGCTTTCAGCAGCGCCCAAGTTATTGTAGACCTCATTCAGGGGCGTTGTTTTGGCAACTTCCCGAAAGTAGTTCGATGCACCCACAAAGTCCTTGGCGCCATAGGCAGCCAGCCCCATGTGAAAGCGTGCGGAGCTATAGCGTGCGTCGTTAACTGGCACCTTTGCAAACCAATCCAGAGCCGGCCGGTAAGCTTTTTTCTGAAGGTTGATCTTTCCCAGCTCGAAAGCGGGCCCGGCGAAATGCGGGTCAATGATGGTGGCCTGCGTGAACCACTTTTCCTGCTGCTCACCGCGGGAGGAAAGCAACCCTCGCATGTAGCTTTCTTCGGCATCGAGACGGACGAACTTCTTAGGATTCAGGAACTGTTCTACTGGCAGGTTCGCCGTTGGCGCCACGTACTGCACTGACTGCCAAGCCATGTGTTCCTCTAGACGCGAAAGTTCAGACAGTTTTCCCGCTTCGGCCATTTGTGCGCCGTCGTGGAGCTTACGGAGATCCAAAAATCTCGCCGCAATCTGGACCGAGCTGTTACGAAGCTGCGTATCACCGGGCGGAAGCTGGACGTCGAAGGTTCCATAGCAGACGTAATCCACATCGAGGCTTTGCCCAAGCTTGATCAGTGTAGCCTTTGTGAAATCTGCGTCAGGTCGCAGGCCCAAGCGACGGAGCCCCTCCGCTCGAGAGTCGCGACCGAGGACAATCTCGCCGGCACCGCTCAGTTCGACACGCAATGTTTCCCCAATGCTTTCGCCGACCCAGTTCAGATCAGGAAACCGGGAGTTGTTGTGGAACTGAAGAACGAGAGTGGTAGCTGGACGTGCGAGGGGGGCGAATAGGAGGAAAGGAATAAGAAGACGCCGGAACCGCACGTCTTCATGCTAACAACGACCGGGGAACTGGAACAGCCAGAAGGCGCGTCTCCAATTCCCCAATCACTTGACAGATTACATACCAGCGGCAGTAGCCGTGGTGCTTCCGAAAACGAGTTTGGTGCTGGTTCCGCCAACGCGAATTTCCTGCAGCTTATTTTGGTCAGTGTATTGAACCTGAGTATTGGAAAACTTAGAAGCGGCAGTCTCGGTGTGCACCGGAACTTCAACGCTTTCTTTGCCCTTAGTGATCACGGCGGTGTTGTTGTCTTTTACTTCAACCTTGTAATCACCGGCCTTGAGGGACTTACCCTCAATAACCGAATCCTGGTGCAAGGAAACCTTGTAGCTGGAAGCGCTGGCAGTCATGACGCCAACTGTGGCAATGGTAAACGCAATTTTTTTCAACATGGAATTCTCCTAGAAAGTAGCTCGCAACCCAGCGAGCAGTAAGCACAACCCCGACG
>CALMAV010000190.1 GCA_937859895.1 uncultured Bryobacterales bacterium
ACCGGCCCTTGCAGCTGTTCAAGCAACTTGAGCCGACGTTGGCTATCAAAATCTGCTTTACCTCCGCTTGTCATGACAATTACGCTTAGGTCAGACCAAGCTGGCTGTTTTCCAAGCTCCTCGCCCAAGCGTAGGATTCGGTGCGGACTAAGCGCCTCATCGCCAATGAGAAGAGCACCTACGCCATGGGCGACCATACCGCAGACATCCTCAAAACGTGAACAGACTTCAACTGTGAGGCGCTCTTTCAGCAACACCTGATGGAGCAAAGATCCATCGCGTCCGAACGGCGCATGGATCAAAATCCGCTCGGAGCTCATTCGTTACTCGGGTTCGGCAGAAGATCGTTCTGCGACCCAACAAAGGTAGGAACTCCAGTCATAATACCGTGGAAGTTAGACAAGGCTTCACTCACCTGCATCCTCCCATTTACAAACTGTAATTCGCGAATTGTCTCTTCATGCTTTCCGCTGCGCTTCTTGAGAACAGAAATGGCCTTCCGAACTCGCCCGAGTGCTTCGAAGTACCGAGTCAACAAGATATTATCCGCTAAATAGCTGAGATCCACAGGCGATCTCATTGACGTTCCTAGAACTCCGGCTTGAGCCAATACAAGAATCGTGACAACACCTTGCTGGTTTAAATAGGTGAGAAGCTCATGCATCTGGATAGCCAGAAAGCTCTCTCCAGGCATGGAGTTGAGGTATCCATTCAGGCTGTCGATGATAACGACCCTTGCCCCTTGCTCCACCACGCTGCGACGTACGTGCTCAACAAATTCGCCCGGGCTCAACTCTGCTGGATCAACCTGTTCCAAGTGCGCTTTCTTCCGTCTTACCAGATCGTCCAAATCGATTCCGAGGCCGGTGGAGCGAAGCAGAAGACTCTGACGCGTCTCCTCGAACAGGAATACTGCTGCGAATTCGCCCTGTTTGGCAGCTTCTGCCGCATATTGAATTGCCAAGGATGACTTGCCGGAACCGGCAGGCCCGATGATCAGTGTGCTGGAGCCGCGTGGGATGCCTCCACCCCAAAGAGCGTCAAGCCCGGCTAAACCGCTTTTGGTCACGCCGCTCAGCATCGGATGGCAATGGTCATGGGCTACCAAGCGAGGGTAAACAACAATTCCTCCTGTCTCAATCCGGTAATCGTGGAAGCCTTCCCGAAAGGTCGAGCCGCGAAGTTTTGCCACCCGAACACGCCGGCGTTCAATGCCATACTCGCGCGGAAGTCGCTCGAGAGAGACCACGCCATGAGCGATGCTGTGAAGCTGCATATCATGACCCTCAGTAGTCTTATCATCCAGGAGTAAGACAGTGCACTGGCGGTTCAGGAAGTAGTGCTTCAGGGCGAGAATCTGACGCCGATACCGAAGCGAATCCTGAGCCATTAGACGTAGCTCGCTTAAAGAATCGAATACAATTCGAGCCGGGTTAACCCGCTCTACCTCTTGAAGGATTGATTGGGTAGTATCTTGAAATTCAACTTCGCTCGGGTGAAAAGCTGAGTATTGGTCTTCTGGCCGAAGATTGGCTTCCGTGGGAACAAATTCAAAGAGCGCTATACGGTCAAGCGACCAGTGATGGGAAAGAGCGACTTCTTCCAACTCGATTTTTGATTCGGACAGGGTGATGTACATCACCTTTTCGCCTCTGCCGGCACCCTCCAGCAGACACTGCAGTCCAAATGTGGTCTTACCTGTACCGGGCTCTCCCTCAACCACATACAAGTGGCCGCTGGGCAACCCCCCATGCAACACATCGTCTAAACCGGTGATCCCGGTCAGGATACGCTGTTTATTCATTGAATCTTGATCGTAAGATATCCCAGTGTATTCCGACTTACAGCACGTGGGTGCCCAAGCGAGGCGTGTCTTCCTAGGACCGCAACTGGTGGTGAGGCGCGAGGATCAGCCAGGTGAGGGAAGGAAGGAGGAGGTCGCAGCGTTCCTAGAGGAAGCAATTTGTTGCAAATCAGAGTAATCTGAGTCGGCCTGTCGGTTGAGCACTTGCGACGAGCTGTTTCACTTTGGAACCAGTCCCACTATGAAACGCGACCGTTTCTCGAAGTGTTCCGAAGTGGACCGCTCTAACTATTCCGGTCGGCATCCGTCGGCTACGAAAACCACCTTAGTCCCTTGTAAGTAGCTGATATAGGCCGGTTTACGAGCAAAGGAGCCTAAGGGGCAGACCGGGGAATCGGCTTGGTGCCGCTCGTGCTTTTTCTTCTTGCGTCCGCCACCGAGGAGAAAAGCTAATGACCGCCAACGCCCTGACATTTACCGCCGAAGCCAACATTCTGAGCAGCCTGGCACTGCGCGACCAGCTCATCACCGAGCATCTGCACCTGGTACACGCCATTGCGAGCCACATGCAGCGGTCGATGTCAGCGCACGTTGAGGTGGACGATCTGGTACATGCGGGCATGATGGGCTTGTTTGACGCGGCCACCAAGTTTCAATCGGAAAAAGAAGTGAGCTTTGCCAGCTATGCCAAGCACCGTATCCGGGGAGCGATCCTCGACAGTCTGCGTCAGATGGACTTTGCGTCACGCGATCTGCGGAAACGTCTGAAGCGTGTACAGGCCGTCACGCAGGAACTCGCCGTGCGCCTGCATCGCGAACCGACCGAAGCCGAAGTAGCAAGCGAAATGGGTTTGGACCAGCGCCGCTGGCAGGCGTTGATGGTTGACTTTCGCAACCTGGGAACCGTTGCTCAACAGCAGCGTGCGGAGCGTGACGATCAGCGAACGGGGGAGATTCCATGCGCTTCAACCGAAGTGCCTGACCAGGTTTTTGCCAAGCGCCAAATGAGGAACAAACTCAGCACGGTTCTGCAGAGCCTTCCGGAACGCTACCAGCAGGTTGTAACCATGTACTACGAAGGCGATATGACAATGAAAGAGATCGGCGACAGCCTGGGCGTGAATGAGAGCCGGGTTTCGCAAATTCACAAGAACGCACTAATGCGCATGCAGATCGTGCTGACCAGCAATGGCGTTACTTCGACTTCGGCATTTGTTCAGTAGTGTAAAAGCGGTAAATGGCCTGCCACTTAGTTGTCTTACCTGGCGGTATGTTGAGAGCGATATAGGCTTCAGGACAAACGGTGGTTTTGATGGACCAAAGGAAGAGCTTGGAGATTGGACGACTGGTGATCTCTTCTACTCCGGCGTGTGTTTTTGAGTTTTCTACCTGGATGTTGTTGTCGACCGCATCCTGCGAGTATCCAGTGAGATACGAGG
>CALMAV010000191.1 GCA_937859895.1 uncultured Bryobacterales bacterium
CGAGTTCTCGAATCGAGTCTCACTGTACCAAACAAAGCTTAGGTTTGTGTTGACGTTTCCTGGTGAGAAAACGGGTATGCCTTAGCTTTTCCCCGTCTTTGAGTTTTGCGAAAGCTAACTAGTAAAGGTGATTACCTTGCCCTGAATCGCTCGCTGATACTGATTCCTCTTCAGTCTGCAAAGCGGCCACCACCGGATGCTGATAGCTACAGGTAAATTTTTAGTGAATGGTTGACGATCCGGACAGGGGACATTTTTGCATGTTGCATTAATCCTGGTTTGGGCAATCATGCGAATTACTAGTCGCCGGCTCTTCACACACCTATCTTCGTCGGCAGAGGGTGTTTAGGCCCGCCCACAAAGCCAAGGGAACAACTGTCGAACTTGCCTTTGCTTACCGAGAACATGCGGATATAATGTCCTCGGTAACCGAGAGTATACTCTGTGTGACAATCCGGTGATACCAAATTCGTTGAAGCTCTCATTCTGAATCCGCTTGCATAAAAGGCAATGCGCCCAAACCTAGTAAGTAGCAACTTTCGCTGCACTCTCAAGCATTCCATTTGCAATTACCGCGCCGCCTCCATGCGGCACGTAAAGTCATGAATGTTGCTCTCTCGAAAAGGAAGTGGTAGCGATAAGAGACAGGGATCTTAGTATTACCTTTTCTCAGAATAATGGAACATACGGACCACCCCAGTCTTCCTCCACACCAGCCATGCCACTAGAATCGCGAAAAGTATCAAGCTGGTCGGTGGCTCTGGAACAGACTGAAATGTCAACGAGTCTATGCCCTCATCTTCAATCGAAGGGCTGAAAACGATCCGATGTAAACCCAAATTCCCAAATGACACTAGAACTTGGCCATTTAAATTCCCACTGACAGTCTGCAGAAGCGTGTTCGTTAGATCAAACGCGGACGCTTGCCAAATGCTGCCTGCTCCTGTGTCGACATCAACGACATAGAACGAAACCTGATCTACGGACGTAGCCATCGTAGTCCCCGGCACAACGAAGTCCATAATAATGGCTTGGTCGGCTAAACTCCCCGACGCACTTGAACTCCCGTATAAATAGTTTGGAATCGTGTTGGTGTAAGTTGCCGCGAACACAAAAAGACCGGCACCCGGCGTGCTAAAGCGAACACCCGATCCTTGGTAGCGATCTCCAGCAAAACCACGAACGCCAGATCCCGCAATCTCGTCAAAATTGACGGTTGTAGCGTTACTACTTCGAGGCACGGCCAACAACGCAAGCAACAAAAGAACTATTACAAAAAGTGGTCGCGGCATTGAGCCCTCCTTAAGGTCGTCAACATGCTACCCGCAATATTTGGATCGTGTCAACCTATTTCGGGTCGAATCAAGTAAAAAGTATTTACTTTCTTTGTGATTAGAGATTAACTGGATGGCATAGCATACCGCTGGCTTACGGTACACCAACAAACGGCGCACCTGATCGGTAGCTGCAAGGGAGCTCCAAGATGGCAATAGAAGAAGTTAATGGACAGCCGTGGAGGCGCAAGCACGATAATCCAGATGTCGCGGTTATTGCCAGTGCGCCCCGTACTCTGTATCCGCAAGGCCTTGAAGATTTAATCAAAATTTGTGCTAATCGTGCTCCGGCCGAAAGAATTCACGCGGCAGGAAGTCACTGGGCACTCTCTGAGGCGGCTATTAGCGACAGTGTCTTTGTTGAGACGCATGACCCTTATAACGGTCACCCTGGCATGGCAAAGACACTTTACGAGGTTGTTCCCCCTTGCCTGAATCCCGAGTTTATAGCAGGGCTGACCAAAGTCACTGTTAAACCCTTCGACAAAGCGCCCCAAAATGTGTCTGAAAATGAAGGTCTCTACCCGGTCCACATAGAAACTGGCAAGAGAATCTATGAGCTTTATAACGAATTAGACGAAGGTGATACAAATCCTGCAAGTCTGGCGAACCTAATTGCGTCTACCAACGGAAGCTATCTAGGAGAATGGGCTTTCCCTACTCTAGGTGGTGCGGGAGGGCAGACAGTTTTTGGCGCGCTAACTACCGGGACTCACGGTGGCGACTTTCGCAAACCGCCGCTGGCTGATGTGGTACTCGCTCTGCACTTGGTCGTAGATGGCGGCCGCCACTATTGGATCGAGCGAGAAGTGGTATCGCCCTTCGGTGTGCCACTTACAATAGACGGGCCGCTGAGAAATCTCTATGGTCAGCCAAAGTTCTGGGGGCGAATCGGACCAAATAACTTCAACATTATTCGCGACGACTCGGTTTTTAACTCGGCCCTGATTTCTGTAGGCCGCTTCGGCATCGTCTATTCGATTGTGATCGGAGCTGTACGGCAGTACAGTCTTCATCAGCAGCGCCGGCTAACAACGTGGAGTGACATCAAATCTCAAGTAGCGGACGTGAATAGCCCTCTTTATAACTCCGTGGTGCCGCAATCGGGGAATGTCGGGCCACTGCCGAATCGATTTCTCCAGGTTGTCGTTTCAATTACGCCTCACCTGGGATTTACAGCTAATCGCGCCGGTGTCACCAAACGCTGGAATGTTGCACGCGTGGATAATCCGGATACGCAAGAGCCAGCGGGTCGGCGCGAGCGTGGAGGCGACATGGCGGGCGCAAGTCATGCCTATTCCCCTGATCCGGATCACCCCGGCCTAGCGCAATCACCGAACTTTCTAGAACGGGTTTGCGCACACGCCAATTTCTTAGACGGAGTTCTTGTTGAAGTAATTGGCGAGATAGGCGATTTCATCAAAAGCAAAGGAGCGATTGCTGGACCTGTCCTGGTAGCCATGACCGTTGCCGGAAGTGGCCTCCTTGAATTAATTCCGCCTCTCGCAGTCATTCTGGCTGCCCTGCTTGCTTTTCTGGCTCTCTTTCGATTGAGCTCAGGCGAATCGCGCGAAGGCCAAGTCTTTAATGACATTCGCGACACACTGCTAAATCGAACTAACTCCGCTGAGAAGTTAGCCGGTCTGCTCGTTTGGCAGATGATTTCCTACGCGGCGTTCGCTAACCAGCAAGGAGATTCAGATTTTAGCGCCATCAGTTATGCCGTCATGGATGGACATGACTATCTTGATCAAAGTTGCAATGTTAACGTCGACTCTATTGAAGTCTTCTTCGACGCAACCGACCCGATGTTGATAGCCTTCATCGATGCTCTATTAGCATTTGAAGTTAATCAGGAAGTCGTTTTTGGGCGAGCTTTCGTTGGCTATATCTCCATGCGGTTTGTGGCTCAATCGGCCGCGCCGCTTGCACCTGAGCAGTTTCCATTAACTTGCGCTGTCGAGGTCGCCGGATTGAGGGACGTCGACGGAGTCACTCAGCTCATCAACTATGCAATACAACAGGCTCTGGACAGCAACTTCAATGCAATCCTGCATTGGGGTCAGCGCAATGAGTCCAACCGCGCACAAATCGAAGACCGATTTCCAGACGTCGTAGTGGATCCTCCATTCGGCCCGTTGCGAACGTGGCGTAATACCTTAAGTCTTCTTACCAACAACGGTAGCCTCGACGGCTTTAGCAGCGCTTTTACCAGGCGAACGGGACTTGAGATCGTCTCGCCCTTGATCAACACCTTTACTGCCAGTCTTTCTGACGGAACCATCATCGTAAGTTGGGATTGCACCAGCAACCCGCCGCTTACTCAAGTGAGGCTGGTTATTACGTATCCCGATGGGAGCTCGTCATCATTGCCCGGGTTGCCTTTGCAAGGAAAGCGATATGTCCCTGCGAACTCCCAGGGCTTCTACAGGCTACAATTAACGGCTGCAATCGATCTGGACGGAATGAGAAATGAGAGTTATAAGCAGCAAGTTATCCAGATCGGGACCATATTGAAATAGGAGATCTAAGATGTCATCCTCACAATTGTTTTCTGGTAGCTGGATGATCCAGGTCTTTTCTAAAGACGCGGACTTCAGCGAGCGTTTTGTTATTTCGGGCTCTCTTGCGAGCGATGGAGCTTTCCCGGGCGAAGCGGGAACGGGCGCGGTCTTCGTCTCCGGCCCGCGTTGGCTTCTCAGGTTCGAGTGGAACGACAATGCTGGCTCTGGTTGGCAGCCGAGTGATTTGCGGCGTGTTGGTGCCTTATTCAATCTCGGCCAAGGCTTAACGACACTCCTAGGAGCCGACGATAACTTCCCTCAACTACGCGATCATGACTTTAATGATCTAGTTTTGCGTTGTCAGCGTCTTGACTCTAAGCTGACTGTCCACCCTATCGTCTTACCCGACTTTACATTGCCCGATAGCTTGAGAAATCCCCCGGACCCAACCAGAGCGCCGGGCAAGGACTAAAGTTCCCTGAAGGAGACATCGCCATGATTGACAATGAACTGAAACGACGAGACATTCTAAAAGCAGCTCCCTTGATTTTCAGTACTGCAGTGCTGACGGCACAGACGGCAAGCGTCGACGTCTCTGCATCTAAATCATGCGGAGTTAGCATACACCCGGATACCTGTTGCGTTGGTTTGGTCGTCGAAGAGGTTACCACCATGTGCCTTCTCAGCGGATCCAAGAAGGTGCTTCTCGAGGAAAACTTCATTACATCTGCCGAAAACTTTCGACAGCGATTTACAACCGATCAGACGCTAAGAATCGCTCTACAATCTAGGCAGGAATCTGCTTGGGTCTCTGAACTATTGACCCATCTAGGCCACAATGTAATTGTTATCCCGACGACTAGTGGAAGGCACTTGCCGCTAGCAGCTAAGCAGTTATAAATTTCGCCTTCTCGGGGGCGCTGCTGCGAATCGTATTTACCTGGCGCTTTGTGTGTGCCCCTCACACGCAAGTTTCGCCCAGCGAGAGTTCTTAAAGGGCGTTCTGCTCAATCCAGAAGTAGCCCTCGTTATTATCGGCAAAGGTTTTAAAGTAGGAATACTCCAGCCGCTCTGTCCAGGTCCCAAATCGCGCCAAGCCGTTGCGGATGCTTCATGTTACTGCAGGCTGCCGGGTCGACCTCTCTGGCTCAGACTGGTCTCAGGCGGTTTACTACAACATAAAGGTACGATGACGGGCGGCTATGAAGGAGATGCCCGATGCT
>CALMAV010000192.1:0-712 GCA_937859895.1 uncultured Bryobacterales bacterium
CGGGTTTCTGCTCACCCCGCAAGCAGGCGTCAGTCGTTTCCACAGCAGTTCGACCTTTATCGAACTGCTGTGGACGATAGTACCGAAATTTAGCTACGATGTCAAAAGTGAAGATTGTTACTCATCCGCAGGTGCAGGATCTGGAACTGACGAAAGTCCTACACGCCCTTAGTGATCCAGTGCGCTTGGAACTGGTCCGGATGTTGGCCGCCCAACGGGATCTTCCCTGCAGTGCCCTTTGCCTGGGCCGTCCTAAATCGAGTATGTCGCACCACTTTAAAACCATGATCAACGCGGGCCTTCTTCGCGTTGATGTTGCCGGAAACGTCCACTTGAACAATCTCCGGCTCGATGATCTTGAAAGCCGCTTCCCCGGGCTGATGGCCGCCGTTCTCGAGCCTCGCTAATCGAAAGAACCGACTAGGGGAAAACTGAGGAGATCATTGCGCAAACGGTTCCGTTTGTGCAAGCTGCAAGATGCGATCCGATCACCCATCACTAAACTTCCGTTACTGGGATATAGCAGGACCTAACCGTTGAAGCGTAGGAGCCCTCATCGTCACGCGAGGATTCGGGCTCCCTGTACTACTACTGCTGATCGACGCCTCCGATAAAAGCTTGCATCGCCTGTGCGACGCGTTTGGGAGATTCCATCGCGGCGAAGTGGCCGACACCCCCGAGCAATACCGGATGGACGGTTGTTGCGATGGCG
>CALMAV010000192.1:722-6992 GCA_937859895.1 uncultured Bryobacterales bacterium
GGCGGTCATCGTGTTGGCGGTGAAGGGTCCGCCACCAGCTCCGATGGCCAGTACCGGGGCGTTGAGCTTGTGTGACTCAGCGAGGGCCTTGATCTCGGCACCTTCGTTCAGCATGTATCGATACAGACCGATTGCACCGCGCCAGCCTTCGGGCCGCGAGTAGGTCCGGGTGAACTCATCTACATCGGCAGACGTAACGGCATCCGGCACGACACACATGGCTGGATATGCGATGCTCGTTAAAAAATCGCGTTCCCGGCCTGCCAGCAACATATCGGGTACACCCGGGGCAGCAAGGAAGCCGATGTACCAAGCCCCACCATGCGTGACATCAGCAAAGCCTTCCAGGCCGAAGCCGGGCAGACCCATCTCAATTGCCGTCAGGCTGAGAACGTCTTCGGGATGTGTCGCAGCAATACGGAACACCGCAGCACCGCTGATATCCTGCCCGGCCAGCTGAACGGGGCCGACGTTGAAGTGAGCGATCAACTGGTGCAAGTCCTCGGCAGAGGTCTTGCTGTTGTAGTCGCCCTGTTCACAGGCAGAGTCTCCAAACCCGCGCAGATCTACCGCAAAGACGCGATGCTCGGTCGCAAGAAGTGGGATCAGCTTGTGGAAGGCCCACCAACTTTCGGGGAAGCCATGAACCAGCAGGATCGGCGACCCGCTCGTGCCTGCGGAGACGTAATGAAGAGTCGTTCCGTTCAGATCTACATGGTGGTGTTGAACGCCGGGCAATGTCGCGGCTGCAGAAGCAATGTGCATGGATCTCCTTGCGACAACTAGATTGTCTACTTGTCAGAGTAGACAATCTAGTTGTCGATCGCAAGCACATTCGACAATTATGTTGTCCTATCCGCAGTAAGGCTCTACGATCGATCGATGAGCCAATCTGGTGCAAATCTGGCGCTCCTGCTACTCGGAGCGTTTCGTTCGCTCGCGACGGCGACTACCGAGGAGCTTGCCGCCCGCGGCTTTGAGGATTTCCGTCCCGCCCATGAGTTTGCGATGCGAGCCATTGCAGGAGGAGCTGACAACGCTTCGGAACTCGGCCGTCGTCTTTCCGTATCGAAGCAGGCTGCCGCAAAGACCATCGCGGTGCTGGAGCAGCGAGGGTATGTGGGAAGAGACCCCGATGCGCAGGACGCACGGCGAAAACGCCTTCAACTCACGCCGCGCGGCTTGGAAGTCCTACAGACCGGAGAGGAAATCCTCGATGACCTCCGTATTCGATGGGCAGAACAGATAGGCATGGACAGGCTTGAGATGGTTGAGGCCGTTCTTACAGAACGTCTCAAAGCACTTCCGAACGGATTCATCGACCCAGGGTGGTCGGATCAAGAAAGTAACGCTTAAGCTACAAGCGCATCTTGCCCGTAGAGTATGTCCTCATAATGCTTTTCTCCCCAGTTGTCCTACTCTGTCTCAGATCGCTAGCGTACGATTTTTGACGTTTGGTGTAGTGAGCCCTAGAACAGCAAAACGATACCACTGGACAGCGATGTCATGGCCTTCCCTTAAAGCACAGGATTCTCTTGGGTTGAATAGATTGTGACTAACGCGCGTTTTGTCCGGTTACTTACCGTTCGCTAGCCTTGATCGGGAATCACACGGCTATGCGCCGAGATGCAGCGCGTGACGGACATCAACCAATTAAATTAGGATTTACTACGACATATAGGATAACTGTTGCAGGCTCGGTACCCAAGCTTTTCATCCATGTTACGTCAAAACGAAATAGCATCAGAATGTTGTTGCTTGTTTTTGTCTAATCTGTGCGAATTAGCCAATCAAGCCAAGCATTGGAAAGACGATGGACAGAAGCAAGCTTTGCCGCCTTTCGTCACCTCAAACAATAGATTCTGTGCCTACCTCGCGTTAGAGACGGGTCTTGATCGGAGCGTATCTTTCTTTCAACCGCAAGAATGGTCCTTCAAAGTACTGATACGACAGCGAAGCCATTCCGATAGTGAGAGCAATTGTGATCACGTGAGTTACTACCATCGTACGGATGCCTGTAATGACGCCGTAAGGTAATAGCCGGTGTTCCACCAGCTGATAGCAAAAGAGGAGAAACACATAAAGCCCATACGAGATTCTGCCAAGATAAAGAAGCGGCTTAGTCATCCAGGGTGGCGAGGGTCGCCAATTGAGAAATGCCAAAAAGAGAAGAGTGCACCCAAGATCACCCAGCAAAAATGCTATTGGAGTAGCAATGACGCGGGGCGAAATTTGGTTTAGCCAAAGCCGAGCATCTATCCAGCAAGTCAGCCCGAGAGCTGCCACCAGCAGTCTACTACCTATGCTGACGTCCCAGGAGAGTTTTTCTGTAACGATCGCAAAGATTGCTCCACTCGCAAAAAACAGAAATTGAACGAACGGGTCATACCAGATGTCAAATGCGGTAAAAGCAACCGCTAGTGAGGCCGGGACAATGAGCACACAACCGAGGAGCAACCATCTTTGTCCACGCTTTACCAACAATGGCCACACTGCGTAAAAGAATTCCTCTACTGAGATGCTCCATAAAACACCAAACGGATTTCCATTCGCTGCTTCCGCCAAGTAACCGACCAGCAACAGCAGGTATAAGCTCTGGTGATGACTCAAGGCTGGCATGCCATGAAAAATGAGCGGCAAAACGATTGCGCACGCAACTGCTAGGTAGTAAAGCGGCCAGATACGTAAGATACGTCGGATATAGAACCAGCGGAGATGGATAGATCCCGTTTTCCGCTGTTCCCGCAGCAGCAATTCCGTGATGAGATAGGAACTCAAAAAGAAGAATAGAGACAGTCCATAAACACCGCCACCAGCAACCCTGTTGTATGTTGCAACAATCAAGTGCCTCACGTGACTGGTTGAATCAGCTAAGCGAGGACCGTGCGTCAGGAACACGCTCACAAAAGCGAACAAGCGTAGAAGATCCAGTTCGGGGCGATAGAATCTGGTTCTTGTCTGCTCGGCTTCGGTTTTGATGACCTGAGTTGAAGTAGCCACAAAATCTACAAGTTATCTCGAGTTTACGTTAAACAACCATTGATTAACCGAATTTGTTCAGATTACTTCAGAAACTAAACGCCTGTACTTTGGGGTACATACACAGCCATAGCTTCGACTTTGCTCCGCTCAACTTGCGACGAAGAACCGATGGCGCACTACAATGCGCCATTGCTGATGCGTACGGCCGCAGCTCGACTGCATTTGCAATATCGATTGCTATTCCGAGAGGTTTATCGTGTCGTAATATATGATGGCTCGAAACAATTTCAGTACAGGGTAGGTGATTGTCGTGAAGCAACTCTCTTCTTTGTTCAAGCCGATAGCTCGAGTAGCCGGCTTACTCGTCATTACTTTCTCTATGGTGCCGGCCGCCGCAGTGGCAGCAGAGTTCGAACTGACTTATAGCGGAGTCTTTAATGGCCAGAGTGGCCTGAATCCGATCTCCCAATCTGCGCCGACTTACTTCAGCGTAGACACTCCTTTCACGATTAACGCATGGTTCGACAGCAACGGCGTTAATTATGCACCACCGTCACCGCCCGCTCCTCCTCCCTTTGCAGGGTTTCGTGCGTATGCACCGTCCATTGCCAACATCACAATCGGTTCTAGCACCTATTCCATTGACACGATCACAACCAATCCCAATGCAGGCATAACGGTCGCGATTTTCGACCAGACCAGCTTTACTCCGGGCCGCTATGGGATAGGTATCCTTGCGCGACCGGTGCAAGATGGAGCGGGCATTGTTGGCGATTGGCAATCAGCTTCGACAGACTTCACAGCAGGAGCATTGACGTCCACAGTGCTTCAAAACTACATGGGCGTCGGCTACAGCTCGGGCGTCTGCCTTTCGGGACAGTCGGGTCCATCGTGTCAGCAACACGCGATCACGCCGCTTGTGTTGCATGACGGGTTCAATACCACGCTGGCTTTAACGCTGGGGAACTTCGAGCAGGATTATCCGACACTACATACCCCAACGTCATTAGCCTCTGTTGGACCGTTGAATGAGGCGGCACTGGTCGCAACCCCAGAACCAGGGACATGGACTCTGTTGGTCGCAGGCATTGCTTCAATTACAGGCATTCGGAGAATCAGAATCAAAGGCTAAGCGCAGAGAGCATCCGCTCACCTAGTGCCGAACTTCGATATGCCGGCACTTCTCCCGGTGAAGTCTGGGCCAACGGCACAGGACTGAAGTTGACCGGCGCAAGGCATTGTCCGAGCAAACCGCGCAGGGGTGAACCTGCCAGGGCAAGAACACAAAGCAACGCGGGTAAGCTGTCGGCTCGCCTTAAATAAGATGACGATCTTTTTCGCCGAGCATGGTAACAGTTGCACTCAGCTGCAAATCGGCGAAACTCTACTAAGCTTGTCTTTCAACCTGGCGCTGCATTGCTCAACAGGTGCAGCACGATGCGCCGCTGATGCGGGTGGTTGCGATGCTCAAACAGATACAATCCCTGCCAGGTTCCCAGGGCGAGCCGGCCGTTCAGGAAGGGGATAGTTAGGCTCGTCGCGGTAAGGGCGGACCGGATATGCGAGGTCATATCATCCGCCCCTTCCGCGGTGTGGCGGAAGTGCCTGTTGTCTTCGGGGACCAGACGTTCGAAAAAGTCTCGCATGTCCAGCGTGACGTCCGGATCGGCATTCTCCTGAATCACTAATGAGCAGGAGGTGTGTTGAACAAAGGCGGTGAACAGACCTTCGCGAGCCGTCTGTTGCGCCAGCCATTGGTGGACCGGCTGAGAGAAAGGATATAAGCCCTTCCCTCGCGTGTTGACAGTGATGATTATATGGGCCACTTTTCGCTAGGCCGCTTGCTTTACCAGCCCGTGCGGGTCAAGAACGAACTTCTTGGCCGCGCCTTTGTCGAAGTCCTGATATCCTTGCGGCGCGTCTTCGAGCGCAATGACGTTGACATTGACTGCCTTGGCCGGAAAGGTTCGCTCATGCAGGATGGCCATCATCAGCTGCCGGTTGTAGTTTAGAACCGGCGTCTGGCCCGTAGCGAAAGTATGGCTCTTGGCCCAGCCGAGCCCGATGCGGATTCCCAGAACGCCGGACTTAGCGTGCTCGTCCTGGCTGCCCGGATCATCCGTTACATACAGTCCAGGAATGCCGAGTGCGCCGCCTGCACGCGTAATAGTCATCAGCGAATTTAAGACAGTTGCCGGAGCCTCGTCGCCCGCTTCACCATGCGACTTGGCCTCGAAGCCAACACAGTCGACGGCCGAATCGACTTCCGGTACACCGAGGATTTGCTCAATCTGCTCGGCTACGCTAGCGCCTCCGGAGAGATCAATGGTCTCGCACCCAAAGCTTCGCGCCTGGCTGAGCCGTTCGGTATTCATATCGCCGACAATCACTACTGCGGCGCCTAGCAGGCGGCATGACTCGGCGCAGGCCAAGCCAACCGGACCCGCCCCGGCGACGTAGACCGTGGAGCCCGGCCCGACCCCCGCTGTGACTGCGCCATGGTAGCCGGTAGGAAAGATGTCCGACAGCAGCGTCAAGTCCTGAATCTTGGCCATAGCCTTCGCCTTGTCAGGAAATTTGATCAGGTTAAAGTCGGCGTACGGCACGGTGACGTAATCTGCCTGGCCCCCAATCCAGCCGCCCATATCGACATAGCCGTAAGCGCCGCCGGCCCGATCGCCATTGACATTCAAGCAGATGCCGGTCTTACGCTCCCGACAGTTGCGGCAGCGTCCGCAAGCCACGTTGAACGGCACCGTAACCAGATCGCCAATATTGAGGAACTCAACATCGCTTCCCTTCTCCAGGATCTCGCCGGTAATCTCGTGGCCCAGCACCATGCCGGTCGGAGCCGTCGTACGGCCTCGCACCATATGCTGGTCACTGCCGCAAATGTTAGTGGAAACCACCTTCAGGATCACCGCGTGTTGCAAGGTGCGGCCGTTGTGCTCGAGCTTAGGAAAGTCGATACTCTGAACCTCGACCTTGCCCGTACCCTGATAAATCACCCCGCGATTGCTGGCCATGGATCTTACCCTTAAAAGGCAGCTGCGCCGGCTTCGGCCACCGAGTGATCCTGCTCGCCTGAGCCGCCGCTGACCCCGACCGCACCAACCACTTTGCCATCTCTCTTCAGGGGAATGCCGCCGGCAAAGATCATCACCCGGCCACCGTTGGAGGCATGGATGCCAAAGAACTGCTGACCGGACTGCGAGTTAGCTCCGAGCTCTTTGGTGGTAATGTCGAAGGCGCGCGAGGTCCAAGCCTTATTGATAGAGATCTCAACGC
>CALMAV010000193.1:0-233 GCA_937859895.1 uncultured Bryobacterales bacterium
ATCGTCAATGGCATGGCTCCAAGTATAGGCTGCATCCATCTGCAAGCCCTGAGTGAAGCGCCGCGTAAGTTGAGTTGCCAGACCGTGGTAGATCGAATTACCGATAGGCTGATAAGCAGTTATGTTGCTCTGAAAGCCTGCATTGTAATAGGAGGGAAGGAAACGGCCACTCGGCCCTTGAAGCGCCGCTAATCCGGACAGGGTTAGAGGAAGTGCATCCAATGTCGCCTGTG
>CALMAV010000193.1:243-2798 GCA_937859895.1 uncultured Bryobacterales bacterium
GGTCGGAAGCTGCTGTGTTGGAGTAACAATAGATCGCACATTAATTCGGTCTTGCACTGGCAAGTTAAGTCCGCGAGTTCCCAAGTAGCGAGCTTCAAAAGTGTAGTTACTTGCAAACACGTGCTGAATGCCCAAATTCCACTGCAGTGCTTTCGGAAGTTGCACGTCGGGGATGAATCCACCCGTGCTCTGGCGGGCAATGGCAGGAGTCAAAGCACGGTTACTACCTGGTAATCCACCCCCGGCAAGAAAGCCGGAAGTTTGCGCCGCATTGGTGTTAACGTCGTTAGTCTGCTGCAATTGGGGCGGCAACGACAACTGGCCAAGATTGTCAAAGAGGATGTCGTAGCCAATGCCAAACCCTCCGCGGAACGAAGTAGTTCCGGAAGTACCGGGCGAGTAGGCAAAGCCGACACGTGGCATAAAGTTTGTCTTTTGTGTTTTCGGAGCGCCGAAGGAGATAAGTCCAGGAACGTTTGACACCGCGTTCAAGGCCTGGGCATTTTCAGCAAAAGGAACCGTCCAGTACTCGTAACGCAGACCAATATTCAAAGTGAGGTTAGGTGTCACCTTCCAATCGTCGTTACCGTAGAAGCCAAAATTCCACTGATTAGCATAGTAAGTAGAAGCTCCTGCGGACCTTTCGCCAAATTGATCAGGACTCAGATCCTGGAGATACCCCTCCAGAGTGCTCCACTCATAGTCGCCACGTTGCCGCTGCGTGAAGCCCTGGGGCGAGATGTAACGGCTACCTAGAAATCCAAACTTAAAGGAATGCTGGCCACGGTTCCAAGATAAATTATCAGCCACCTGATACGTATTGATAATCGTGAACTGAGGGGCATTCGGATCTGGGCCGATATTAACGTTGTATTCGTCCAGAGTTAGATTAGGGAAAAAACCCAGCCCAGGAAAATTCAGAGTGCCGGCATTGGTGGTATTTGCATAGCGATTGTACCCAAGCCTAAGCTCATTGTTCACAGTTGGGGAAAAGGTGTGGTATTCGCTTACGTTAGCCAGATAGTACCGGGACGGGGTTGTTACATAAAAATTAGGAAGATCGGCAGCAGTATCTATCGAGTCGGTACGATTATTGATAAATCGCCCGCGTAACTGATCGCGATCAGAGATGTTGTAGTCGACAGATAAAACCCCGGCAGAATTGTTCAGGTAGTTTGGAGCAACCACCGGAATGATCCCAGATTCAATGCTCCTGCCAAGCACCGTCGGATAACCGTTGCCACTAGGCAGACTTCCAGGAGAAGCCGCGCTCGGAGCTGTACCGAGATATGTCTTAAGCACATTTAGATTGTTCTGAACCAACCCCGGTAAACCGTTGAGAGCTGAGTAGCCGGCAGCGGTCGGGGCATATTTGACGCCCGGTGTACTTGCCTGTCCAATGGGATTGTACTCGTATGCGGCAAAGAAAAAGAGCTTATTCTTCAGGATCGGGCCGCCAAAGTTACCCCCAAACCGATTGTTGTCATAGCGGGGAACAGAAGTCTGGCCCTGATTAGCTATAACTTGGTCAACCGCATTAAGATTTCGGTTACGGAAATACTCATAGGCAGTGCCATGAACTTGATTGGTGCCGTTTTTTACCACGAGATTAAACTGGCCACCTGTAGAGTGTCCAAATTCAGGTGAAAACTGATTCTGCAGCAAGGTGAACTCAGCGACATCGTCATTCGGCACATTCACGAGCGGTCCCGTTACGCTGCGGTTGTTATTATCAATTCCTTCAATCGTGAAGTTGTTGTTGCGGGGACGCTGTCCACCAACGGACGGGCCAACACCTGCTCCAACCGTGCTTCCAGCAGAGACACCGGGTGCGAGCAGCGAGAGGTTCAGTACACCTGCCCCGTTGCTTGCGATCGGGAGATCAGCTGACTGCTTAGCTTCAAAATTTGATTGGATCTGAGCAGTAGTGGTATCAATGCTCACAGCTGAGGTAGCAACCTCAACGGTAGTAGCAGACCGGCCAATCTCGAGTGTCACGTTCGTGGTAACGGTCTGATTGAGCTGGATATTTACATTGGCGACAGTGCTCTTGCTGAAACCTGCCGCATTGACAGAGATATCGTAGGTGCCGACTGGAAGATTGGCGATTCTGTACTCACCTGCCGAGGTGGAGACAGTCGAATTCTCTACATTCGTTTCCTTGTTAGTGGCCACCACCGTCGCATTAGGAACTGTGGCACCCGAGTTGTCGTAGACAACACCGGATAGATTGCCGCTCGTGAACTGACCATATGCCGGAACTCCGACAAGAGTAGTAAGAGCCACAAGCGCCGCAACTAGGCCGTTTCTAAACTGATACATAAACCCCTTTTCGCGTAACAACAAATGCTGCCACAGCGACCAAATTTTATAATTACCTCTTTTAGCACGTTTATAACCGTTCTAGAAATGGCACAACGTCTCTCGCTCCCGGCCTAGATTGGCGAGGTTAAGGCGTCCAACAGAAAGCGGCTTGGTGCTGCCTAAAGATATTTGCTACGAGAACTGGAAGGTCCTACTGAAAACGAATTCAAAAACTTGAAGGCGTAGTTGCC
>CALMAV010000193.1:2808-7175 GCA_937859895.1 uncultured Bryobacterales bacterium
GTAGTTGCCAGAAAACCGGGCTCATAAGCCCGGTTTCCGAAGAGCTGCTCACCGCAGCGGCAAAAGCGCTTGGGTTTAAAAGATGATTTTAGCGGCGAGCTGCAAGTTGCGACGGTCAACTACCGCGTTTCCGCCAGTTTGGCATCCACGGCAAGCAGTGATAACGTTTCCGTCAGCAATGTCAGCACCGGAGCCATTCACATACAGATTGGCGTGATTCATCAAGTTAAAAGCTTCGGCGCGAAGTTGAAGCCGAAAACGCTCAGTAATCGCAAATGACTTATATGCGCCAAGATCAAGTTCCCAGAAACCGGGCGCACGGAAGAGATTGCGGCCACTCATACCGGGCGAGAACGGCGGCAGATCAGAGTAGCCATACGGTGACGTAAAGCTCGAGATGCTGGTAGTCGGAATCGTCAGGAAGCTAAATTGATTCGGTCCTCCCAAGGGAGCAGTCCCATTTCCATCAATCGAGACGGGACCTCCAAAGACCGCCCTTGGCGTACCAGTTAGCGCGTTGCTGCTGTCGAAGATTGAGTAAGGCGAACCGCTCCGCGCCGTAAAGATTGGCGCGAGCTGCCATCCACCCAAAGCTTGATGCTTAAAACCTTTGCCATTCCTAAATGCGGGTATGTCCCAGACTGCCGTAACCGAGACCCGCTGGCGTATGTCAAAGTCAGCGCTACCCTTGTCCAGCATTGGTGCATAAGGATCAAGATAGCCGGTATTAAACTGGCCGTTGTTATTGGCGAATCTGTCCGAGTCGCTAAACGTACTGCTCAGGTTATCTAGCGCATGAGACCAAGTATAAGCAGCAGTAAACGTCACGCCGCTATGGGCGAAATCACGAATGTCGATGCGGCCATTAAGACCGTTGTAGTTTGACCAGCCTTTATCGCCACGGCGGTTGATACCGCTGTACTGATTATTCAGGAAGGACGTACAAGCACCGGTTCCGCCATTGGCCTGACAGGGATCACCGAGGAAGTAGTTACCGTAACCCCGACGATTGAGGATTTCGATGTCATAGAGGTGAACTCCACGAGAGCCGGTATAGTCGAGCCCGGCAGTGATGCTGTTTGTCAGCTGGTGCTCCACTGAAAGGCTCCAAAGGTGCGAATAGGCCTGTCGGATGTTTGCATCTACATTTCGTAAGCTAGCTCTGGGGAGCTTGACGTTACCGGAGGTTCCGGAGAACGGACCAAAGTTGGCGGGGCTAATTTGAATGGGCGTGCCATCGGTGTTGGTGAAGATTTGTACTGTCTGGTAGTTCGGTGGGTTCTGAATGACATTAAAGGTTACATTCCCGAAATTCCGCTCGTACCCGATGCCATATCCGCCGCGGATAGATGTCTTGCCATCGCCTGCCACGTCCCAGGCAAAACCAACTCTGGGTGCAAAGTTTGTGTCGCGAGGCTGCCACAGACCCCCAGCTGTAGTCGCTAGCTGGACAGTACCCTGGCGAATGCCAAGCGGCGTATCGATTTGATTTGCCGGATCGTAGAAGTTGGAATCGAGCTTAGGATCCTTGTTGTGCTGAACGCCGTAATATTCCCACCGGAGACCTAAATTCAGAGTGAACCGGGGGATCAGCTTCCAGGAATCCTGGACGTAAACGGCACCTTCGTTATAACGGTTACTCCGGCTAAAATTGGGCTGAGTCAGAGGGAGGCCAACCGTTGCGCCCGGAAGTTGGCCCTGCGGATAGACGGCCGCCTGGAACTCATAAGCTGTTCCAGCTAATAAGTTTGCGACCGTTGCTCCCGTGGTACCAGTTCCGGCACCCAAGTAGTAGCCTCCGGTCTGATAAGCACCAAAGGTTCGGTTGTCCCGCTGATAGTCGTAACTTCCGCCAAAGCGCAACTGATGCTTCCCAAACGACCAGGAGAAATCTTGATAAAGCTGTACGAAATTCTGGGGACCGCCGAACGGTATTCCGTTGCCGGGTGCATCGGGCACATAGCCTGGCATTAAAACAGTTTGGTTCAACAGGGTTGTTGCCCCAGCGGCACCCGTATAGAGAGTAGGAATGTTGGCACCAGCCGTGCCAAATGGCTGCAACTGATTCAGCCGGTTAAAGACAGCCTTCGATTGAGAAACAATGGTCGGCGTAATGGTATGAGTGACCGACACCAAAGCGTTGTTGTTGAAGTCTGTTTCACCGGTGTTGTAGCCAGCGTAAGGACTTGCAGAAACGAACCCAGGAAAGTAGTTGATGCTTTCTAGTGCATAGCGGACATATAACTGTGTTCGATCAGAGATGTTCCAGTCCACCCGGTTGTTGGTTTCGTAATGGTTTTGGGGGGAGCCGCCGCCCGCATCGCCCGGGATGCTATAAAGGACTCGGTTGAAGAGCGGCGTACCAGGATTCGCGTTAGCGAAAGCCGTGCAAGCTGCATTTCTCCCGCATATATTTGCCTGAGCATTGGTGTAGGTTTGCAGCACGGAAGTGGTAGGCCCAAGGTTGCCGTAGGCGTTGAAGAAAGACTGGGTGCTGGGAGCAGATGCTGCGATCAATTGAGGGCTAGGAATAACAGCAATATCGTTGGAAGTGCTCCTGACGCGAAACCATTCGGTACTGCTGAAGAAGAAAAGCTTGTCCTTCTTTATAGGACCGCCAAAGGAGTAGCCGAACTGATTACGGGTGAATACAGCTTTGGGAACACCGTTTGCATTGTTATTAAAACTATTTGAGGAGAACCGCGATAAGCGGATGAATTCGTATCCTGTGCCGTGAAACTGGTTGGAACCGGATTTGGTAACTACGTTGATCACTCCACCGGAGGCACGGCCGAACTCAGCAGTGAAGTTATTGGTGAGAATACTGAACTCCTGCACAGAGTCAAGCGGAACTTGCTGCCCGACACCGGCGCCAAACTCGTTATTGTTTGCGGCGCCATCCAGGAGAATATTGGTCGAGGCTTCTCGCTGACCATTGATGGAGACCCCGGCTCCCCGGTTGCCGGCTCCGGCCTCTGAGACGTTTCCGGAGATGGAAACCAGTGCGTAGGGATTGCGGGTCAAGGTCGGCAGCTCCCGAATTTGTTGCTGCGACACATTCGTCGCCAGCGTCTGTGTTTCCGTGTTGACCGGAACTGTAGCCTCGCTCACCTGAACGGTGGTGCCGGTGTTACCAACCTCAAGCTTGACGGGCAAGCCTACCTTTGAACCTACTGTAACTGGAACAACTTGTTTGAATGCCGAAAAACCCGGAGCCCGAACCTCCACTGAATATTGGGCGGGCTGCAGATTCGTAATCGTGAAATCACCTGAACTACCTGTGGTTACCGTGCGCTCGGCGCCAGTTTCATTACTGGTGACCTTTACTGTGGCGCTTCCGATCACCCCTCCAGTGGGATCGGTAACTGTTCCCGTAATCTGGCCAGTTTCCGTTTGGCCCCAGACTGCTGTTGCAACAAGAAAGAAGCTAAGAACTCTAAGAAGCACTCTGTTTGCCATGGAATTTGCTTATGGTAGCAATGCCTAGGCTAAATCTATTATAGAAATTACTTATATCCTGACCCTGCTAGTTCGACACTGGGTCTTTGAACCCAACAATCAATCTGCGTTTTCCCACAACAAAAATAGGCTCAGATCCAAGGATCTGAGCCTATTTTCATTCGACTTATGTGCTTCTTACCGCGCGGCCAACAGCGCTCGGAGGTGTCGAGCCCGTTCCGGAGAACGCAGCTGACGCAGGGCCTTGGCTTCGATCTGGCGAATGCGCTCGCGTGTAACGTCGAACTCCTGGCCAATCTCTTCCAGGGTGTGTTCGCGCTCGCAACCAATTCCGAAACGAAGCCGAATCACCTTCTCTTCTTTGGGAGAAAGCGTCTTCAAAATGTTAGCGGTCTCATCACGAACATTGGAATCGATGACGGCATCGACAGGCGAACCCACCCAGCGATCTTCGATCAAGTCACCTAAAGCCGATTCGCCATCCCGCCCGACCGGAGTTTCCAACGAAACCGGGTCTCGGGAGATGGTTTTCAGCTTCTGGACTTTCTCAACCGGAATATCCATGCGCCGACTGATTTCCTCGTTAGTAGGAACGCGCCCAAGTTCCTTCTCTAGCTCGCGAGTGGCTCGAAGGAATTTGTTCATACTCTCGTTCATGTGAACGGGAATACGAATAGTGCGGGACTGATCAGCAATGGCGCGGGTAATCGCCTGGCGAATCCACCACGTGGCGTAGGTGGAGAACTTGTAGCCCCGACGATATTCGAATTTATCGGCAGCGCGCATTAACCCGATGTTGCCTTCCTGAATCAGATCCAGCAGGTGCAGGCCGCGGTTGACATACTTTTTCGCTACCGAAACAACCAGGCGGAGGTTTGCCTCTACCAGATCTTTCTTAGCGCGTTCGG
>CALMAV010000193.1:7185-7747 GCA_937859895.1 uncultured Bryobacterales bacterium
GGCCTCAGCTTCGCCGTGCCGGATGACTGAAAGGCTATGGCGCAAGTCGGGCAGAGTAGCCTCGGCTTCCGCCTCCTTCTTTTTCAGGTCGCGCCGCAACTCTTTTACACGCAACTGAATAGGCGGGGATGGAGGACGGAGTTCCAGCTTGCGAACCTCGGCATCCATCACCGACATTTCATCGGCATTGGCTTCGATAATGCGAACAAATTCTTTCCACCGAGCCAGATTGAACGGTATGGCGCGCAACGAGCGGGAAAGCTCCACTTTGGCACGAGCAATCTTGCCCTGCCACTTCCGCCGAAGCTTCTTATTAGCAGCCGGTGCCGCTAGATGCTTCTCGTTTGTCTGGGCAAGTTTCTTCTCGGAGGCGAGAAAAGCCAGAAACAGCTCTGCCATCTCCGTACGCCGCTTGACATCAGCGGGACTACCTTCTTCTATTTCGGACGGCGGGAAATCAATGTAGCTATCCACGTCCTCGGCACCGCGCCTAATCAATTCTGAGAACTCAAGAACAGCACTCTGAATGAGTGGAGAACGGCTGATCGCCTTCTGCATGCGC
>CALMAV010000194.1:0-7570 GCA_937859895.1 uncultured Bryobacterales bacterium
GGGCTACCGTGACCGCACCACCCGCAGGTTCGCGAAATAGCCGCCAGATCCCTCACCGACCCAGAGCCCGATTGATCCATGTGTATGATCGCTTAGTTCATCAATAACAAGGCAGAGCCCTGTTGCGCTATTCACGAAGACGCTTACTTTCGGTCGCTCAATGACGATACGGGCGTGAAACCACTGATTGCCGTCGAGTTCAGGGACTACTGCATTTTCATACTTGCCAGGGTGTTCTGACCGCAGTCTCTCCCAAGGCCACTCCGGATGGGAAACGTATTGAACGGCATGGCTGTGGCGCTCCGGATTTGTTGCGCGAAAGTTGAACGGCCTAAAGTACGCCGCATCGTAGGTTCCCGCATTCGCTACGCGGGACGCGATGCCGACGAAGCTCCCCTGTATAGGCTGACTGCGACCCAAGATGTCAACGTCTATAACTCCATTCGCGAAATCATAGCCCTCGAGCCAAACTAGGCCAATGCCTTCACCTTCGCTCAGTTTAAGTGCGCGCTTGCCTTTGACGTTTACAACCGATGCCGTGCGGTTGACGATCTTCCATCGTTGATCTTTACCAACAGCGGTCAGGTCCAGTTGCTCTGTCGATTGAGCGACTGCAGGTACTTGGCGCACTAGCAATTCAAAGCTCATGAGGAATAACAGGGCTGTTACCGACACGATCTTCGTCACTTGTGAAGTCACAATTTATCGAACTGCCACACAATCTCGCCGCCAACAATTGTGGCTAGTTGCCCACCACGAAAATGGCGCTTATCGAATGGGCTATTACGGCTCTTTGATGGTGAACGTGACAGATCGTAAGTCCATTTGTGGTCCAAACCAAACACGGTGACGTCAGCCCGCGCACCTATTTGAAGCGTTCCGCCAGGAAGTGAAAGGACGCTCGCCGGCTTACAAGTTAACATCGAGACTAAGTCGGGCAAACTAGCTCTTCCGCTGTGATACAGCTTTTCCAGAGCAAGCGGCAGTGCCGTCTCCAAGCCAATAATGCCAAACGGACAGCGCTCAAACTCCTGCATCTTCTCAGCTCCTGGATGTGGCGCGTGATCGGTTGCAATAGCATCAATCGTGCCGTCGATCAGGCCCGAGATAACTGCGTCCACATCGCGCCGGTCACGCAGCGGGGGCTTCATCTTGTAGTTGCTGTCGTACGGCGGCATGTCTGCATCCGTTATCACAAAATGGTGAGGCGTAGCTTCGGCCGTCACCCGCAAGCCTCGCGACTTAGCGTATCGAACCATGGCCACTGCGTTCTCTGAAGAGATGTGAGCAACGTGGTAACGGCATCCAGTGACCTCGGCAAGAATAAGGTCACGCGCCACCATCACGTCTTCTGAACTACGTGGAATCCCGCGCAGGCCCAGGCGCGTTGACTGCACGCCTTCATGCATGTCGCCCCCGGCGCTCAAGTGCAGATCCTCACAGTGCTCAATCAGCGGCATGTTGAGGGAGCCTGCTAACTCCATCGCACGCCGAACCATGCGCGCATTCATCACCGGCTTGCCATCGTCGGAGATGGCAACAGCACCGGCCTGCTTCATGGAAGCAATCGCGGACAGTTGTTCGCCCGCGCTCTCCTTCGTAATTGCGCCAATAGGATAGACGTTTACTGCCGCGTGTCGCCGGGCTTGAGCGCGGATGTAATTCGTGACAGTTGCATTGTCGTTGACCGGCTGAGTATTCGGCATACAGCAGATACCGGTGAAGCCGCCCGCAGCAGCTGACCGTGACCCGCTCTCGATCGTCTCGGCATGTTCAAAGCCCGGCTCACGCAGGTGAACGTGAATATCGATCAGACCGGGACAGACCACGGAGCCGCTTGCGTCGTATTCGGAACTGCCGCCCGGATTGGCGATGCTCTCGGCGATCTCTCGAATGGTTCCGTCTTCGATTGCAATGTCGCAAACGCGATCAAGGTTCTGCGACGGATCAATCACGCGTCCGTTTCGGATGATAAGCCGGCTCATTGCAGCAACACTCGCTCAAGTACGGCCATCCGCACAGCAACGCCATTCTCCACTTGATTCAAGATGGCCGAGCGCTGGGAATCGGCAACCTCGGAGGAGATTTCGCGGCCTCGATTAATTGGCCCCGGGTGCATCACGATTACGTCGGGCTTGGCCTTTTCCATATGTTCGGGCCGTAAGCCGAAGAACTGAAAATATTCGTTCGCCGGGAACGATGTTTCGTGCTGGCGTTCGAGTTGCACGCGCAGCATCATAATGACGTCGGCACCTTCGATAGCTTGCACCATGTCACTGGTCAATTCGATACCGGGTGCAAGCTCCTTCATCTCGCGAGGCATCAGAGAAGCCGGCCCGCAGAGCACGATGCTCACCCCATACTTTGAAAGGAGAAAGACATTCGAGCGGGCAACCCGGCTGTGCGCGATGTCTCCGATGATGGCGACGCGAAGGCCTTCCAGAGTGCCGCGGCGGTCAAGGATGGTACGCGCATCGAGCAGTGCTTGCGTTGGATGCTCATGTGTTCCATCGCCGGCATTCACGAAGGGAATTGGCAGATAGCGCGACAGAAAATGAGGAGCGCCGGAGGCCGAGTGGCGCATAACGATGGCATCCGGCCGCATCGCACCGAGGGTATTCAGCGTATCGACAAGCGACTCACCCTTAGAAACGCTGGATCCAGCAGCGGTGATGGAGAGGACGTCGGCACCTAATCGCTTCGCAGCAATTTCGAAACTGGTGCGGGTCCGGGTAGAGGCTTCAAAAAAAAGGTTGACTATCGTCTTGCCACGTAGGTAGTCGTACTTTTTGATCGGCTCGCCCCGCGGTGGCTGAAAATCTTTCGACCGCGCCAGGATCTCGTCAATCTCATCCCGTTCCAGGGACTCGATGTCAAGCAGGCCGCCCTTGGTCATGCTGGATCGGCGCCAGTCAAATCTGGGCTGTCTTCTATCCGTTCGACTAGCATGACTTTCTCCTGCCCATCGATCTCCTGGAACTTAACTTCGATGATTTCATTGTGGCTGGTCTGTACCATGCGGCCGACGTAACGCGCCTCGATGGGTAGTTCTCGATGCCCACGATCAATCAACACCAACAATTGAACGCGTGCTGGGCGGCCATGATCAAACAGAGCGTCCAGGGCAGACCGGATGGTGCGGCCGGTGTACAACACGTCGTCCATTAGAATGACGTCCTTGCCGACGATTGAGAAGTCTATTTGCCGCGCGTTGACCACTGGGCGCTCGCCAACGGTGGAGAGATCGTCCCTATAAAGATTAATGTCCAGAAAGCCGACCGGGGTTGTGCACTCCTCAAGGCTCTGGATCTTTGCCGCAAGCCGTTCAGCTAGTGGAACACCGCGTCGCTTAATGCCAATAAAGGCTAGCTGCTGTATGTCAGTCGTCTTCTCCAGGATCTCGTGAGCCAGACGAACCAGCGTGCGATCAATCTCCGACGCACTCATCAGCTGCTTTTTTTCACGTAGGCTGGGCATAATAGAGCGGACCGTCACGCCAGATTAACATGTCGAATTTGGCAGGCGTCCCGTTAGGCTTTTAGGCGACCACGAATCTTACGCGCAAGCTTTTCAATCTCTTCTGTCTTGCGAAGTGACGAGACCGAAACGATATGGCTGCCAGCGTTCTTAATCTCATCTCGCAGGCTTTCTGCTGCTGTTACCAGCGCGTCCGCATCCTTCATCGACTGTTTGTAGTCCTCTCTGGCAATCGCGTCCTTTTGCGACTTGCCGTCGGGTAGACGTGCCTCATCGGTGGTGTCGGTCTGGTGCCTACGAGAGTGCGCGGGATCCTGGTCCAGGATCTGTCCGCGTGCTGCCAGAGCTGCTACTAAACTGACGAAGAGATTGCGGCGACCCACACCCATACGGTTGCTATCATAAGCGACTTATGATTTGGACGACGGCCGGCAAAGGGCTGACCGCATGGAAGTAACGGTAGGTCTGATTGGACTGGGCAACGTAGGGCAGGGAACGTTACAGATTCTTACTGAGAATGCAAAGTCTATTACGGAGAAGCTTGGTTTTCCCCTTACTGTAAAAGCGGTTTGCAGCCGCACTGTGGAAAGCAAAAAAATAGCTTGCCCGAGCAGCGTGATCCGTACCGTAAACTGGCGCGAAGTTGTGGCGCATCCGGGCATCGACATTGTCGTAGAAGCAATTGGCGGCACCGCTACGGCGCGCTCCATCATTGAGGGTGCGCTCGGTCAAAGAAAGTCGGTGGTTACCGCGAACAAGGAATTGATGGCGCTGCGTGGTGCCGAGCTCTGGTCGTTAGCCAATGCCAATGGGGTAAACATCGCTATGGAAGCGAGTGTGGCGGGCGGCATTCCAATACACACGGTTCTGCGCGAGGGTATTGCCGGCGACAAAGTAGTGGAGCTCTATGGCATTCTGAACGGCACCAGCAACTTCATTCTTACCGAGATTGAAAAGAGTAAAGCAGCGTTCGACTCCGTTCTGGCCGAGGCGCAACAGCTCGGGTACGCAGAGGCTGATCCATCGGCTGATGTTGACGGGTTAGACGCGCGTTCGAAGCTGGCGATTTTGGCTGCATTGGCGTTTGGTGAAGACTTAAAGCCATCCGATATCTACACAGAAGGCATACGCCGCGTGATGCCGGTGGACTTTCAATATGCTCACCAGTTAAAGCACACTATACGATTGCTCTGCCTAGCGCGGCAGACTGAGGATGGGCTGGTGCTTTCAGTACGGCCCAGCCTGATTCCCCGGGATGCGATTCTCGCTAATGTAACTGGCGCTTACAATGCTATCTGGATTCGAGGTCTGTACGGGGAAGATACCTTTTACTATGGACGCGGCGCCGGTTCAAAGCCCACGGGTGTTGCTGTTGTAAGTGATTTGATGCGAGTGGCTCGCGAGATCCGCTTTGGCAGTCCTGATCGTGTAAGCCCATTTGCGCATGAGCGTCTAGGGGCGTACAAGCCGTTGCCAATTCCGACGCAGAAGCTACCTTACTATCTGCGCTTTCGAGTAGAAGACAAAGCCGGGATTATCGCAACACTAGCGACCATTCTGGCTAAGCACAACATCGGTATCGATGCCGTGCTGCAACTGCCCCGCGAGGACTGGCGCGATCTGCCTTTTGTGGTAACTACTGAACCGGCCCGCGAACAGGCGATCCGGGACGCATTAATTGAGATTCGCTCGGCCGATTTCCTGATCGAACCGCCCTTCGCTATGCCGATGCAGCGAGGGTTCTGACCCGGTCCGGCCAGCTTGGCCGATGCGATTCCTATGTTAGGATTGCAAAAGACCGCGCCTTTTCCGGAGAGGTGGCTGAGTGGTCGAAAGCAGCGGTTTGCTAAACCGTCGTAGGGTCAAAAACTCTACCGGGGGTTCGAATCCCCCCCTCTCCGCCAGCTAATCAGAACAGCTTCTCTTTCTACCTAATCCTCACTGGACGACCTTAGACTTAAGGCGAGCCTATGCACACCCCTTGTTTCTCCGCTTCTAAAAGAAACGTGTGATACAGTTTTTAACCGTTCAGGTCACTTTGGGGGCAAAGATGAAAGTTCTTGGTCTGGCGCTCGTGCTGTGCGCGTTCGCCACTCTGTTCCAGTCACAAATGGATGCGCAGGCTGTAAGTGGAACCGTGGTGGGAACCATATCGGATTCAAGTGGAGGTCTTGTTGCCGGAGCTCAAGTCACCATCACCGACGTCGGCACCGGTACTAGCCGTTCAGCGACGACTGAAACCAGCGGTTCCTATGCCTTTCCGAACCTGCCACCGGGCACTTACTCTGTTCGGGTGCAGGAGCAGGGTTTCTCGAGTAAGCAGCGAGACGATATTGCTGTGCTGGTGAACAGTACGGAGCGAGTAGATTTCACCATCCAACCTGGGCAGGTGACTGAGACAGTAACTGTTACCGGCGCTCCGCCACTTCTTCAAACAGATACGGCGAAAACAGGCGCAACACTAAGTGCCAAGCAGGCCGAGGATCTGCCGCTTGGTAATAATCGGAACTTTCAGAACCTAATTAACCTGGTGCCTGGAGCTACCCGCGCCGAGTTCAATCACTCTCGCTTCTTCAATCCCCAAAATAGCTTGAACAGTCAGGTGAACGGGCAATCTAGCCTCGGCAATAACTTTCAAATTGAAGGCGTAAACGACAACGAAAGAACTGGGTTACTGCAGGTCTATGTCCCACCAGCCGAAGCAATTCAACAGGTGGATGTTACGACGAGTAATTACGATCCGGAGCAAGGCGCTGCGGTCGGAGCGGTTGTGAACGTAATCCTGAAATCCGGCACAAACCAGTTTCACGGTAGCTTGTTTGAACTCTGGCGAGGTAATCGACTGGATGCGCGAAATTACTTTGACTACGGTACCCCTGGCAGGCCGTTTGCCATTCCGCCATTAGTTGTTAACTACTGGGGTGGAGCGTTGGGCGGTCCTATACGGAAAGACAAAACGTTCTTCTTTCTGGACTACCTGCGAAATAGCGATCATGAGGGCCAGATACAGCGCCTCAGCGTGCCAACCGCGGCTATGCGGAATGGCGACTTCTCCGATCCGGCTCTGACCAGGATCTTCGATCCACAGTCTGGCAACGTAGCCGATTGCCTTCCGGGCGGAAACCCGAGTAATTGCGGTAAAGGACGGACACAATTTCCTGGAAATAGAATCAACCCGGCCCGGATTGATCCAGTAGCCGCGAGGTTATTGGCTCTACTACCTTTGCCCAACGCGAACCAGAACCTTTCGGGTGCACAGAAGTACAACAACAACTATGTGACAAGCTCGCGATTCATTCAAGACATCAACACTTTTGACGTAAAGGTCGACCAGTATCAGGGACAATCAAATCACATCTCCGGGCGGCTCAGTTACACCAATCCTTTCACTTACCAGCAACCGGCTTTCGGCTCGGTGTTGGGAGGTCCCATTGGAGGAGGCTTTCAGGGAAGCAGCACTGACGCAACTTACTCAGCAGGAATCAACTGGGACCATATTTTCTCTCCGACCCTGATCTCGGAAGCAAGAATTGGGCTGAACCGATACCGGAACCAAGCTTTCAACTCTGATTACGGCACAAACAGCTCGACCGCATTCGGTATACCTGGCGTAAACGTCGATGCTTTCACTAGTGGGATGACAGCGTTCAACGGTACCGGATTCTCCAATCCTCTGATTGGCTACTCTGCCAGCGTGCCGTGGGTTCGCGCTGAAACCGACTTTGACCTTGTTAATAATTGGACTAAGACGGTCGGTAATCACACCCTGAAGTTTGGCGGGAACTTCATTCGAATCCGCGATGACTTACTGCAGAATCAAACCTTTGGAGCGCGCGGCAGTTGGAATTTTGCCACTGGACAAACAGCCTTAAACGGTGGGCCCAGAACCAGCTTCGCGAATAACTTTGCCAGCTTGTTACTGGGAGTTCCCAGTCAAGTAGGGCGCGATCTGCCCGTCTACTTTCCCGCATATCGCACCTGGCAGCTTTTTTTATACGCCGGGGACAGATGGCAACTTACTCCTAAACTAACTTTGAATCTGGGACTCCGCTGGGAGTTCTACCCTCCAGCTACACCACAATTCGCCGGTGGC
>CALMAV010000194.1:7580-7876 GCA_937859895.1 uncultured Bryobacterales bacterium
GCTTCTCTAACTATGACGGTGACCGGAATACATTAGTTGTGGCCGGGGTAGGAGGCAACCCTCTTGACTTAGGACTGAAGCAGAAGTATCGAGACTTCGCGCCTCGTCTTGGTCTTGCATATCGCTTGTCCGAAAAGGACGTGGTTCGCGCCGGATTTGGCATCAGCTACGAGCCGTTTGCAGACAATGCTTATGCTTATAATTTTCCAGTCAGGCAGAATAACGCGTTCAACAATATACGCAGTTACGGTCCGGCAATTCTTCCGAATGGTGCGGCCGCTACTTACGAGCAGGGC
>CALMAV010000195.1 GCA_937859895.1 uncultured Bryobacterales bacterium
GTATATCGCCCAGTACTACTTAGGGACAATCAAGGCTCAAAGCCAGGACAGCAAGGGTGCTGAGTCGGATCTGACAACCGTGGCCAACTCCCGCAGCGAGGTTTCTTCGTTAGCGAAGATTGCCTTGGCTCAGCTGGATATTACCCAAAATAAACGTCCTCAGGCTGAGAATCTGCTGTGCGAAATCGTTAACAAGCCCACAGACCTGGTGTCCAAGGCTCAGGCGCAGATCCTGTTGGCACAGGTATTAGAGGGCAGTAATCCTCGCGAAGCTCAGAAGCTTCTCAATTCGCTCAAAACACCAAATCAAGCTCCCGCTGTTACGCGTGCAATTGATCAAGTCGCTTCGCAAGCTGCTAAGTAGTTCGCGACCACATGTTGGGCCGACTTCGCCTAGGTCCGCTTCAGCCACGCGGACGCAAGTATCCCGAACCTCCACACCCCTATCGCAATGATTTTCAGCGCGACCGTGATCGTATTATCCACTCCCGTGCTTTTCGCCGATTGGAAGGCAAAACACAGGTCTTCGCGGCTGGCCTCCACGACCACTTCCGTAACCGGCTGACCCATACTATCGAAGTTTCCCAAGTCTCCCGAACGGTTGCTACTGCGCTTCACCTAAACGAGGAGTACACAGAGACCCTTGCATTAGCACACGATTTAGGGCATCCGCCTTTTGCGCATGTCGGCGAAAAAGAGCTCAATCGGCAGATGGCGAAGTTCGGCGACTCCTTTGAACACAATCGCCACGCTCTTCGCATTGTGGATGAGCTGGAACGTCGCTACGCTCGCTTCGACGGGCTTAATCTGACATACGAAGTCCGCGAAGGCATCATCAAACATTCGCGCGAACTGCCACTTAACGCCGAGCCTGACCTACAGGATTTGCTGCCCGGTAAACGCCCTGTTCTGGAAGCGCAACTGCTCGATCTGGCGGACGAGATTGCCTACAACACGGCCGACATTGACGATGCTTTCTGCGGCGAGATTTTCACCATCGAACAAATTTGCGAATCCATCCCAACATTTTCCGAACTTGCTGAGGCCGCCGATACACAATTCCCGGGCGCTCCTGAGCAGGTACGTTTTTGGGAGATTCAGCGCCAGCTAATGAATGTACTGGTAGGAGGCCTGATTCACGGGACCGCACAGGCCGTTGAGGCTGCCGATGTCGAGTCGGTTGAGGATGTTAGAGATCTGCCTACCCGTCTCGCACAATTCACACCCGAAGCTGCGGAGTTGAGCAGCCAGATGCGCCAACTACTGATTAACCGTGTTTACTCTTACGCGCAGTTAATGGAAGACCGAAGCGCCGCCGTTGACAAGCTTCGGGGCCTTTTTGAGTTCCTGGTTGAGCATCCGGATCGTGTCTCCGGGTACTACCGGGAACGTCTCGCCGAAGAGCCGCCATATCGGGTGGTGTGCGACTACCTGGCCGGCATGACCGATGCCTATCTCCTTCGGACCCATCGGGAACTGCTCGGCTAAGGCTGGTCAATCGCGAGTAATCACGCTCGAAAGTTCGGCCTTCCGGACAATGTACATCTTCTCTACTTGACGGCAGATCTCGTTGGTCACTCGTTCCAGCTTCTCGTCTTCCTCAAGCTCCACTTCTACTTTGATGTAAACATCTACTCGCTGCATTTCTTTCGAGTTTACCGATCAAACGATAATAGGCGATGTGACGGTGCTCTGTAAGATCTGCGGCAAGCGCCGCGCTAAGCGATACTGCCCAGCCGTCAGTGGCGACATCTGCCCCATTTGCTGTGGTACCGAACGCGAGGTGACACTCTTTTGTCCGCTCGAGTGCGAGTATTTGCGCGAGGGCCACAGACGCGAGAAGCCCCTGGAAGTACTAGACAAAGACCTGGCTTACCCGGAAATTCAAATCACCGAAGAGTTTTTGGTTGCCAATGATGAACTAATGCTGTTCACAATCTACTCTCTCGTGCAAGGGGCGCTCCGAACGGCTGGTGCTGTTGACTTCGATGTCATGGCCGCACTCGAAGCTACAATTCAAACCCGGCGCACCTTGGATTCAGGGCTTGCGTACGAGACTCGTGCCGAAAACACCATTGCTGCCAGTGTGCAGCGATTGCTCGGCGCGTCTCTCGATGATTACAGCCGTGAGATGGAGGAGAATGAACCGCTGTCGCCGCTTCGCAACTCTGACGTTCAGAAAATCTTGGTGCTGCTTCTCCGAATGGGCCAGAGGAACCGAAGTGAGCGGCCGCGGAGCCGGTTGTTCATTGATCTACTACGCCAGATGACCCCTGACACTGCTCCGGTGCAGCAAAATTCCCCGCTGATCATCGAATAGAGGTCATGGCAGGTAAGTTCCGTGTTGAAAGCTAAATTGTTGGGTTGGCGGCAACTGGCCCCGGAGGTGCACCACTTTGATTTCGAAGTCCCGGACCTAGAGAAACTCGTCTTTACACCCGGCCAATTTGTCTCAGTGGTGGAGCGGGAGAACGGCAAGGAGATTACCCGTGCTTATTCCATTGCCTCCCCTCGCGACAGTAATCGATTTTCTCTCTGCTTGAACCGCGTTTCTGATGGCTTGGTTTCTCCCTACCTTTTCGCTTTGCCGATCGGAGCGGAGCTGCAAATTCATGAACCACTCGGTTACTTCACACTGCGTCACCCCGGTCACCGCAGCATTTTTGTGGCAACAGGCACAGGCGTGGCTCCGTTTCGCTCGATGTTGCTCGATTACCTGCCGCGCTTGCAGCCACATCTAACGCTTCTCTTTGGCGTGCGCTACCCAGAAGGCCTGCTCTATAAAGACGAGTTCGAAGAACTGGCCCGGCAACACCCCAACTTCCGTTTTATACCCACGGTCACGCGTCCCGACCGTAGCTGGACCGGCCGCAGAGGGCGGGTGCTGGAACACCTGGACGAAGCTCTTGCCCTGACAAATTCGGAGGAGTTGGCGACAATCGACGTCTACATCTGCGGCTTAAGAGAGATGGTAGACGACGTCCGGTACGAGCTCAAAAGCCGCGGCTTCGATCGCAAGCAGATCATTTACGAGAAGTACGATTAATCAGCCTCGTTAACAACCAGGACTGTTGCATGGATTTCCTTAAGCCGGTAGTTGGAACCTCAATTCGAAAATAAAAGATTAGCTTCGGATCAAACGGTATCAGTGTAAAAGACAGGTTGAGGTGACGCCTGTTCAAACATAAGGAAAAGGAAAGCTAATGCCAACTACTCGCTTTGCAACCACAATGGAGGCTATCAAAAGTGGGGTAAAGACCTTCACTACCGAGAAGGCCATTACCAACATCGAAGGATGGGAGGACTATCTGTCCAAGCATGACCATCAGGGTGTAAAAAACGTTGTGCAAGATCTAGGCAAGCTGAAGAAGCTGCTCCATGCTAAGGAACTCGACGGCGAGGCAATCAAGAAGATCGTCTCGAAGCTGGGCAAGGAGACTGTGTCCGTTGCCGGCGACGAGCAGAATGCAAATGCCAAGCATATTCGTGAGCTTGGTGAGGCGCTCTCAGAGGCTGCAAAGTAAGCTCACAGAAACTTGGAGTGACCGTCTGAGGTTTCCAGGCAAGTGAAAGGTTTCGGGACAGGCCTTTACCGCCTGTTCCGAAATATATTTAGACGATTATCTTAGTCAAAATTGGGTTAGACTAGACGACTACCCGCGTAATCTGGGTCAATGGGTAGATCTCTTTTGTTTGCTCCAGATTTGCCAGCGTGATGCCGGGAAGCTTAGTGGAGGCAGTTCCAGCCGCCACCCCCCAACGTAAAGCTTCGCTGAACGGTTCACCTTTATTTAAGGCCCACACAATGGCCGCAGACATGGCATCTCCAGCGCCAATCGGGCAGACTGCTTCGATAACCGGCGGCACAACTTCCAACACGCCCTCACTCGTGCTGGCGGCAACCACACCGCGGCTACCCAGCGACAGCACTACCGATTTCGGTCCCATTCCCTTAATCCGCTGCACGGCTTCAATCAACTGCGAACGGGTAATCAGCGCCATGTTCAGCAGTCGCTCGGCCTCTGATTGGTTTGGCTTAACGACCGTTGGCCCAGCCTCTAACGCATACAGCAACGGATCACCATCAGTATCGAGCAGCGTTTCTACCTTATTCGCCTGGGCCAATGCGATCAGCTTGGTGTATAGATGATCGTCGACCTCAGGCGGCAGGCTTCCGCAAAGCATCAGCCAGGACGATTGCGGGAGCAGGCTCTCCACTGCTTTAACGATGCGATCCTGTTCCTGTACGCTCAGCTTGGGGCCAAGTTCATTCAGCTTTACCGATAGCCCTTGCCGATCGGAGATGGTCAGATTGATCCGAATGCTGCTCCGAATTTTGACAATTTCCAGACCGAACTTATCATTCTGCAACTGCTCTTCGAACTTACGCCCGACCTCTTTTCCTGACGTAGTGACTGCCGTGTTATCCACGCCGAGACTGGTCAGCACGCGAGATGCATTGATGCCACGCCCACCCGCCATTTCGGTCGTGGATTCGATATAAGCACGGTCCTCAAAGACCAGCCGATCGACCGTTACAATGCGATCTAATGCAGGGTTAACGGTCAGGGTAAGAATCGATTTGCTCATTCAGCCCAGGTCTTTCAGCGTAGCAACTGAAAGAAGCAGTCCCGTGCTGTTGCTCCTGTCGCTTTGAAGCTTCCAAGTGCTCACGAAGAGCGCCGGCTGGCCGGAAACTTGGCCGCAAGTATGCCGCCTAAACCGGGCAGTAACGTCAGCAGGAGGAACCAGAATGGGACGGTAAACAGAATCTGCATGAGCAGGTCGTGCTGGGTCAGTGTTAATAATTTCGCTACCTGCGGCGCCTTTGCATAAGACTCCTGCAATTGCTTCCAGACCTCCGGGTTGGAGATGGAGATAGCGGTCAGCGTGAGTAAGATCACTACCACAATAAATAGCCAAAGACCTGTCATCCAGCCAAGCCGAGCTCCTGCGCTGGTGCTCAGCGGCTCAGCTGATTTGCCTCGGTAGAAACGAACAGCAACATAGCCCACTCCGCAAAGAACAAAGGGAAACAACGGCGCAGCATGCAGGGCGGTCAGCAACAGCACTACCATGGAGACCGCAGCCACTATCAGTGTGGTGAAGACTGCCCGAGTATTGTTGAACGAAATTGTAGGGAGATCTCTGTCCGCCGAGGCTGATGTGAGCGGAGGCACGAGCGGCCCTTGTACTGGAGCCGCAGCCGCCTCGACTGCCTCGATTCGCGCGATATCTTCAGCAAATTGCGGCTGCCCACAGCGGTGACAAAATCGCGCGTCAGCCGGCAGCACGGCCCCACAACTACATCGTTGTTCCACACCTTTAGTGTAAGGCGAAAGTTTGGGGCCAGTTCTTCCGTCTAGCCTTCAATAAGGGAGGTTCCATTGAAGTATGTCAAGGTCGTTGGATTCGTTTGGGGACTGATTTACTTCGTCATCGGCATTGTTAGTAGCTTTACTCTCAGTAATATTAATTTTTGGAGTTCCGTGGCCTTGCTCTTCGGCCTATTCCTGCTCCCATTACCAACTGCAGTTATTGCCGTATGGTTTCAGAGAATAGCGGCGGCTGCACTTCTGCTTTGTGTCGCAGTTAGCTTCGTGGCTACCGGATTCGTTATAGCATCGAGGCCGGCAATAAGCATTGCCGATGAAGGCATTGTTCACGCACATATCGTCTTATACAGCAGTCCGCATCTCGCTTTTGCGACGATTTACATCCTAACGGGAAAGTCAGAAAAGGAGGTTAACGGCCGCCACACAAGCCGATCTAATACCGCGGTCTAGAATCCACACTCGATCTTTAGCCGCGATTCGACCAGGACGCTTCCCGAGCACGCCCCTCGAGTGATCGGCAGGAGACGTTAGACGTTGATTACCATTTAAGAAGCATGTCCACATCACCCACTGTATTCATCAGCCCGGATGAGTATCTGGAACGAGAACGGCATGCCATTGGTAAGAGCGAGTACCTCCGTGGCGAAATCTTCGCGATGTCCGGAGCGAGCCGCCGTCACGTGCGCCTCGAAAAGAATGTCTTAGTGGCGTTTGATCGTCTGTTGGAAGGAAAGGGATGCGAGACTTACGGATCGAATATGCGGGTTCGCGTTTCCCCAGTTGGACTGTACACTTACCCGGACGTAACTGTTACCTGTGGCGAAGAGCAGTTCTTGGATGCCGAAGTCGACACGCTATTGAATCCTCTCTTAATCGTTGAAGTACTTTCCAAGAGCACGAGCAGCTACGATCGCGGAGAGAAGTTTGAGAGTTACCGGAGCATTCCGTCCTTTCAGGAGTACCTGACGGTTGCACAAGACCGGGTTCAGGTCGAATACTGGGAGCGCCAGAATACAGGACAATGGCTCCTGACGGTTTATCCGGACGCCAGCGCCGCAGTTCCGCTTCCCGCTCTCGGCATTCAGCTTCCTCTAGCTGACATCTATCGCGGCATACTTTGAGCTGCTCGGTTTTATCGGAGCCACCCACCTCGTACCATAGAACTTAAGCCGATGAGCAAGCCGAAACTCCTGGTAGTGAGTCCGCCTGATCATTACCTGCTGCGCAACCTGGACGCGATCCGCAACGAGGCCGAAATCCATATCGGCAACAGCATGAGCGATTTCCAGCCGTTTGCTGCGAATGCGGACATTATTCTTTACTCAGGCGTAGCCTCGGGTATGCATACGGTCGGTGAACTCTGGGCCAAGACGCCTAAGGTCCGATGGATTCACTCACTTTCGGCCGGTGTAGAAAAGGTTCTGAGTCCGGAACTGACCGAAAGCGATGTTCCCCTCACAAATGCCCGCGGTGTGTTCAAGCGCCCGCTGGCCGAATTTGCGCTGCTCGGCATGCTGTACTTCTACAAGCGCGTGCCGCTAATGCGGGCCAATCAGAAAGCTCGCCAGTGGGCTCCCTTCTCCGTTGATTGGCTGCGTGGGAAGATCATGGGCATCGTCGGCTACGGCGAAATTGGGCGCGAGTGCGCGATCTTGGCCAAGGCTGCGGGTGTGACAATCTATGCGACACGACGCAATCATCATAAGTCCGAGAACGACCCGATTCTTGACCGCGCCTTCCCGCTAAGCGAGCTGAACACAATGCTTGAGCAAGTGGACGTGGTGGTGACGGCTGCCGCTCTTACGCCGGAGACACGCCATATCATCAGTAACGCGCAGTTTGCCGTGATGAAGCCGTCGGCTATCGTCATTAATGTTGGGCGCGGACCACTGATCGACGAAGCGGCGCTTGTTCAGGCACTGCAAAGCAAGAAGATTGGCGGCGCAGCGCTCGATGTCTTCGAGGTAGAACCGCTGCCCGAAGATTCTCCTTTATGGGATATGGAGAACGTGCTGGTTTCGCCGCACTGTACGGACCGCACCTCTGACCCCGACTGGCTTGATTTGAGCATGGAGCTTTTCGTAGAGAACTTTCGGTTGTTTGTTGACGGAAAAGAGCTGAAAAATATAGTAGACAAGAGAGCAGGGTACTGATGGCTGTTGAGGAAGCAATCGAGCAAGCCGTAACTTTCGAAGATGTGCTGGCCGCGCAGGCACGTATTGCAGTTCTCGCGCATAAAACTCCGGTTATTACCTCGCGCCTGTTCGATAAGGCAGCAGGTCTAAATGCTTTCTTTAAGTGTGAGAATTTGCAACGAGGCGGCGCTTTCAAGATTCGCGGTGCTGCCAATTTTATGCTCTCCCTGACAGAAGCCGAGCGCAGGCGGGGCATTGTTACTGCCTCTTCCGGAAACCATGCGCAAGCGGTGGCCATTGTGGCGGCGCACTTAGGTGTTTCGGCAACCATCGTGATGCCGTCCGATGCCCCGCGTACCAAAGTGGATTCAACACTCGCTTACGGACCCAGGGTGATCTTCTTTGATCGCTTACGCGAGAAGCGCGACGAGATTGCTGCTCGTGCGGCTGAGGAGACCGGTGGCATTATGCTCCCTGCATTCGATCATCCCTGGGTTGTAGCCGGCCAGGGAACGGCGGCTCTTGAGTTGCTGTCCGAATGCCCTGAGCTCCAATCCATTCTCGTGCCCACCGGCGGGGGCGGGCTCCTTGCCGGTACGCTCATCGTCGCCCACCAGATCAATCCTCAAATTAAGGTTTATGGGGTTGAACCCGAGGTAGCGGACGATTGGCGTCAGTCACTCGAACTCGGTGCGCCCATTGAAATTCCGCCGCCGCCTACCATTGCTGACGGCCTGCGTACTCCAATGCCCGGCAAAGTCACATTCCCGATTGTCCGTGAATTAGCTGCGGGCATTCTCACTGTAAGCGAGGACCAAATTAAGAGCACCGTCCGCTTCCTGCTCACACGGTTGAAGCTGGTTGTCGAGCCAAGCGGAGCGGTAGGTGCAGCGGCAGTTCTGCATAACAAATTACCTGTTTCGGCCCGCTCGGCAGGCATCTTATTGACAGGCGGCAACATTGACTTCAACGTACTTGCCAGCATCTGCGCGGAAGCGGCTTAGGGTGGCAGAAGAAACCAGTCCCTGGGTTACAAAAACGTCGCGGGAAGTTTATCGAAACAACTGGATTCGTGTGCGTGAGGATCAGGTGATCCGGCCCGACGGTGGCCCTGGTGTTTATGGCGTAATTGAGATTAAGCCGTCGGTTGGGGTTGTAGCTTTGGATGAGCAGGATCGCACCGTGCTGGTAGGTCAGTGGCGCTACACGGTCGATCGCTACTCGTGGGAGATTCCGCGTGGCGGCTCCTTCCCCCATGAGACTGATATCCAGAAAGTCGCTGAGCGCGAACTGGCGGAAGAAGCTGGCGTGACCGCCAAGACATGGCAGCACCTCGGAGCTGTCGATGTGTGCAATGGCGTTGCCGACGACGTCCAGAGTCTGTTTCTTGCTACCGGGCTTTCCCCGACCAGCCGCAACCTGGACCCGGAGGAAGAGATCGAAGTGCGCTGGGTTCCCTTCAGCGAGGCCGTTCAGATGGCTCTGGATGGACGAATTACTGAAGTTTGCAGCGTGGCGGCCCTTCTGCGTGTTGCCCTACTACGATCCGGCGGCAAACAATGAACTTCCGCGGTAATCGATCGCGCCATTGGCTGGCCCGTTTTGCCTGGGCGCTGCTGTTGTTCAACATCCCCGTTATTCTTTGGGGCGCCTATGTACGCGTATCATTTTCCGGCGATGGATGCGGCGCACACTGGCCGTTTTGCAATGGCTATGTTGTGCCCCAGCACATGGCCAAACCGATGATGATCGAGTTTACTCACCGCCTGATGACGAGCGTAGATGTTGCTGGCGCGGTCATTCTCTGCGTCTGGGCTTTTGCTGCATTCGCTAAGGGCCACGCTGTACGCCGGTATGCGCTCATCTCGCTGTGCTTTCTCTTCGTTGAAGCACTGCTTGGGGCAGGCCTCGTGCTGTTTCGTAAAGTCGCTCACGATCAGTCAGCGGGGCGAGCCATTTATCTTTCTGCTCACTTGACCAATACAATGCTTCTGCTTGGTGCTCTTGCCATTACCGCTTGGCTGGCGCAGAACCCGTCGCTACGGCTACATTGGCAGAATGTATCCCGCACGTTCTCTATTGCGCTCACCATAACAGTTCTCATCAGCATCACAGGGTCAATCGCGTCCTTGGGCGATATGCTGTTTCCGGCGTCTTCGCTTGCCGCTGGATTCCAACAAGACTTCTCCTCTTCATCGCACTTCCTGCTCCGGCTTCGCCTGTTTCACCCGGCGCTGGCAATTGGGGGCGCAGTGTATCTGTTGTGGGCAGCCGTCATAGCCATGCGGCACGAAGAAGGTTCGCCGACGCGCACTGCCGGCGTTCGCGTCATGCTTGTGATTCTGGCCCAAATCCTGGTTGGATTGGTGAATATCACGCTATTGGCACCCATCTGGATCCAGATGATTCACTTGCTGCTAGCAGATGTCCTCTGGATTGCAGTTGTATTTATGGTGCTCGAGGGCGCTGCCGTTCCCATAGAGGACGGGGGAGCGGACGCTACGCATCGACCACTCCGCCGCGCTACAGCTTTCGCTACTTCGTAAGCGTTGCCATGTCGATTACAAAGCGATACTTCACGTCCGCTTTCACCGTGCGATCGAAGGCTTGGTTAATTTTATCTATCGGAATCAACTCGATATCAGAAACGATGTCGTGTTCGGCACAGTAATCTAGCATCTCCTGCGTTTCTCGAATACCGCCAATGAGCGAACCGGCAATCGATCTCCGGCCGAAGATCAAGTTGCCGATCGCGAGCGGTAGCTTTTCCTCGGGCAGCCCCACCATCACTAGCTTCCCCTCACGCTTCAGCAGCGGCGTTAGTTGATTCAGATCGTGCTTTGCGGAAACCGTGTCGATGATGAAGTCGAATGTACCCGCCTGGGCTTTCATTGCTTCTTCATCTTTGGAGATGACTACCTCGTGCGCACCCAAGCGCAGCGCATCCGCTTTCTTGTTCTCTGAAGTGGTGAACTGGACTACGTGTGCGCCAAAGGATCGTGCAAATTTGAGCGCCATATGCCCGAGTCCGCCTAAGCCAATCACGCCCACCTTCTGGCCCGGTCCAATTTTGGAATGCCGCATGGGCGAATAGGTCGTGATTCCAGCGCAGAGCAGCGGAGCAACGGCGGCCAACTCCAATTTAGGTGAAACGCGTAGCACGAAGTCCTGATCGACCACGATACTGCTGGAATACCCGCCAAACGTATACCCGCCGGTCTTTTTGTCAGGTGAGGCGTAGGTAAATGTAGCGCCCTGAGAGCAGAACTGTTCCTCGCCGTCCTTGCAGTTTTCGCACACGCGGCAGGAATCAACCATGCAGCCGACGCCAACCAAATCGCCTTCTTTGAAATTTGTGACGGACGAGCCAACTTTTGTTACGCGGCCGACAATCTCGTGACCGGGCACCATAGGGAATACCGCCACACCCCACTCATCGCGGGCCTGATGTATATCGGAGTGGCAAACGCCGCAATATTGAATATCGATGGCGACATCACTCGGACCTGGATCGCGACGTTCGAAAGAAAAAGGAGCGAGAGCTTCCTTGGCAGCCGCAGCTGCATAACCGTGACTTTGAATCATGTATCTGTCTTTGATGTTCTCCTCACAAGTCACGCTTCCTAGGAATTCCATAGGACTTAACTAGAGCGAGTTTGCCCGCAACTCCATCTATAGATGGAGGTCACCTATGTCAGAAGAAAAGTCAAATCCAGATGCGGTCGTGTATGCGGCCGCTTCGGCGATAGGAATCATCGCCGGCATCCGCGCTGTGGCTCCGCCGGCAATTGTTAGTTATATGGCAAGCTCGGGATGCCTGGAAGAGGAAAAGAGCAGATACGGTCTCTTCGGCAAGAAAGGGGCAGTGAAGCTGCTCGGCGTTCTTGCGGGTGGGGAAGCGTTCTTCGATAAGCTGCCTTTCATGCCCAAGCGAACCGATACTTTCGGGCTGACTGCCAGGATCCTGTCCGGCGCCATTTGCGGCGCAACTATTTGTGCGGCAAAGAAGAGGTCGCCCCTGCTGGGAGGTATCGCGGGAGCTTTCGGCGCAATTGGGTCTACCTTTGCGGTAACCGAAGTTCGACGCTCCCTTACTCATGACTTACACGTTCCCGATACTGCCGTCGCGTTGCTGGAAGACGGTATTGTCCTGTGGGGCGGCAAGGTTCTTTGTGAACGATTGAATCCGAAGCAGCTTGAGCCTGCAACGGCGAGTTAGGCCTGGGAGGGCGTCGGTATATCGTGGGAGACGCCTTCCCTATGAGAATCGCTCTCCCTGCCCTCCCGCTACTACTTGCAGCAACCGCCTCCCTAGCTCCGTTGCAGGGAGAAGTTGCGCCGAGCCAGTGGTCTCTGGAATCACCAAACCAGCGTATCCAGGTTGCTATTGCGTCCGACCACAGCTGACGTTCGCAGTAACGTTCAATGGACGCACGGTGATCAGTCCGTCTCGGCTTGGGTTGACTCTTGAAGGTGTTGCACCCAAAAGCGGCACTCTCGCCTTCCAGAAGGTGTCCGGAGGTAAGAAAGATGCCTACTGGCAGACAACGCTGGGGAAGAACAATCCGGTGCGTGACTGCTATCAGGAGCTGACGTTACAGTTTACGAACGCTCCCACCCCGACGGGAACATTGATATTGGTGTTCCGAGCCTACAACGACGGGATTGCGTTTCGGTATCACCTGCCGGCAGCAAATGATAGCGGCCAGGACTTTACGGTCACGCACGAGGACACCGAATTTCACTTTGCAAGTGATCCGACGCTTTGGGCTGCTACCTACGAAAAATTCACTCACCCTTACGAACATGAGTACTCTCGGACAAAGCTTTCCAGTCTCTACCCTTCAACTCTGGTCGGCTTGCCGCTGTTGATGCAGACTGATACTCGGGCCTATGTCGCACTAGCCGAAGCCGATCTTACCGATTGGGCAAGTCTTTACGTGAAACGAAGCATAAATCCATCCGGCACCTATGCTCTAAGTGCTCAGCTCTCTCCACGTATCGATGGCAATGGGCTGGTTCACTCACGGTTACCCCGCAATTCACCGTGGCGGGTTCTGATGATTGGTGAAAGGCCGGGAGACCTGATTGAGTCGGATCTGATCTTGAACTTGAATCCGCCGTCAGCCATTGCTGACACGTCCTGGATCAAGCCGGGCAAGATGGCTTGGGACCACTGGTGGAGCGGTGATGTCAAGATGGATAATCCCACTGAGAAGCGCTTTATCCAGTTTGCCTCTGCTATGGGCTTCCCTTATCAGTTGGTGGATTGGCAGTGGTATGGGCCCTTCAACACGCCAGCTGCCGATATCACTAAGCCTGCTCGGCAGCTAAACTTCCCGGAGCTGCTGCAGTTTGCTGCAGAGCGCAACGTGCGCCTCTGGGTGTGGCTTCACTCGGGCGATGTGAACCGCGCACTCAAAGTGGGCACACTCGACGAGGCCTTTCGGGTGTACGAGAGATGGAACTTGGCGGGCGTGAAGATCGACTTCATGGATCGCGATGACCAGGACATGGTCGCGTGGTATCAAACGGTTGTTGAGCTAGCGGCAAAGCATCATCTTATGGTCGATTTCCATGGCGCCTTTAAGCCGACTGGCCTGCGCCGCACTTGGCCGAATCTGCTAACTCGCGAAGGCGTGCTCGGCAACGAGTACAACAAGTTTAGCGGCCGTGTTACGCCGGAACACAAACTGACATTGCCGTTTACGCGCATGCTCGTTGGGCCGATGGATTACACCCCAGGCGGGTTCTTGAATCGAAGCCCGGCCGAGTGGAAGCAGACTACTCCAACGCAGGTGATGGGCAGCCGCGCACAGGAGTTAGCTCTGTTCGTTGTTTACGAAAGCGCGCTAACTTGCGTCACCGACGATCCTGAAAACTACCGCGGTCAGCCCGGTCTTGAGTTTCTGCGCGTGGTACCAACAACATGGGATGAGACGCGCGTACTTGATGGAGAAGTAGGTCGACATATTGTAATTGCCAGGCGCAAAGGCAAAGATTGGTTCCTGGGCGGCATGACCGGCGATGATGCTTACCGAGTGCAGATTCCGCTCAGCTTTCTCGGCAGTAGCGGTTACACAGCCCAAGCCTTTACTGACCCAACTAATCCGGCCGCTAGCTACGAGGCTGTTTCCATTTCAAGTAGACGCATGACTCAGAGTGACACGCTAACGTTGACGATGCGACCGGCCGGAGGTGCGGCGGTTTACTTCAAAGCGGAGTAGCGAATTTAAGACTTCATGAAGATAACGAAAGTGTTGGCAATGTGTCTAGTTGCGTTGTCCGCCATGGCCAGAACCTCTTCCTTGCAAGCTACCGAAACAACCGTTCGTATCGTCGCGCAAAGCGGGGGCTACACGTTGATGCGGAATGGTCAGCCGTTTTTCATCAAAGGCGCCGGCGGCGGCCCTAAGTACTTGAACGAAGCGGTTGCTGCCGGGGCCAATTCGATTCGCGAATGGTCACCCGACGAGGAAGGGCTCCAGCGCGTACGCGGGGCAGGAATAACGGCACTGGTCTGGCTCACCCTTGGCATCCCACGGCAAGGGTTTAACTATCTTGATTCGGCAGCGGTTCAGCAGCAGTTAGAGAAGACAGTAGCCGTTGTTCGTCGCCTCAAATCAAACCCCGCAGTCCTCATTTGGGCGCTAGGCAATGAGGTTGAATTGGGTGCTACCGATGAGCAGCGGGTAGCGGCTTGGAAGGCTTTAGAGCAACTGGCTCAGGCATTGAAGCACGAAGATCCCGAGCATCCGGTCATCGTGGTGCTTGCCGGTGCCGGTAAGAATAAGCTGCGTGAGCTTGACGGGTACTGCCCATCGTTGGATGCGGTCGGGATCAACACTTACGGCGGTATTGTTGGCTTGCCGGAATCAATAGAAGCTCAAGGTTTTCGGCGCCCCTACGTTGTTACCGAGTTCGGGCCGCGCGGCCATTGGGAGGTTGCCAAAACCGCATGGGGGATGCCGATTGAGGACACCAGCTCACAGAAGGCCGCACTCATCGTCAAAGGATATGAGCACGCCATTGCGCATCAGCCGCAATGCCTGGGCTCTTACGTGTTTCTATGGGGCCAGAAGCAGGAAAAGACACAGACCTGGTATGGCCTCTTTCTTGAGGATGGCTCTCATGTTGCCGGCGTCGATACCATGCAATACCTTTGGACAGGCAAGTGGCCGGCGCACCGAGCTCCGGTCATTGATGGCTCGATTGTCGCCACTGCGCAAGACGCCGACGGCCAGAGAGCGCAGGGCATCTTCAAGCCCAGCACCCGTATCACCTGTTCTATTAAGACAAGTGACCCGGACAACGATCCCATCACAGTTACGTGGGAAGTACGGCCCGATGTTGCCAACAATGCGAGTCAGGGCGGAGACTTCGAGCCGTCCGCCGCACCAATATGGGGAGCCGTCGAACAGCAGAATGGGCAATCGGCTGTCATCCGCATTCCCCGAAACGCCGGCGACTACCGTATCTTCGCTTATGCTCGTAACCAGTACCGAGGCGCTGCCACTGCCAATCTGCCGATTGAGGTTAAGTAAGATTTGTCGATCTCCTCTTTCCCGTCACCCTCACTCGCAGAACAGCTTGTGCAACAGGCTTGGATCGGCGATGCTGTGTTACTGCTCTACGCCCGTCGCAAAGTGCTTGGCGATATCGGCAAGCTCGATGC
>CALMAV010000196.1:0-1279 GCA_937859895.1 uncultured Bryobacterales bacterium
GAACTGCTTGATTGCGATTCAAGGCTAGGAATAGATGACGGCCGACATTGCCCACGTAAGCTACTTCCAAAGCAAGGTTGTTAGTAAATCGATGTTGGACCGCGAGATTATAGAAGTAGACTTGCGGAATTCGGTAAGAGCCAAGCGGATCTGTGAAATAGTTAATCCCGATGCCGTTTGGAAGAGGGTAACGACCGCTTGCCGAGACCGGAGGGCTGAGTGGAGCGGGTGGTCCTGCCAGCAGGTTGAAAGCTGGCGTGTAGGGATTGTTTTGCGGAACACTCTGAGGGTTAACAATGGGCGGATTGTAGTCGGCTCCTTGTCCAAATACTGCGCCCAGACCACCGGGATTGAAGCTTTCGCCATAGCCGACTCGAACTACTGTTGTTTCACTGGCTTGGTATGCCAGACCGATACGCGGCAGAAAGCCAAGGTTGTAAGGTTTCACTCCTAAGTTATTCGGGACCGAGCCAATTCCTGCAGCAAGCACCTGGCCGGTTGCGGGATCGAATGAACCTGCGCCGCCTGGTTTCGCAGCCGTCTGAGGAAGATAGTCCTCCCAGCGCACGCCGTAGTTAAATGTAAGTTTAGGGCTGATCCGCCATGAGTCCTGTAAGTAGGCAAATACACGAGTCTGGCGTAAACCTGGGTAGTAATTAGAGCCCGTGTAGTATCGGCCGAAATTACTGGGAAGGCCAAGTAGATACGAACCTAGACCTGCTCCTGTAGAGACCGCACCCGAGGCGAGTGAGTCAAGGAAAGCATCACCAGTGCTGGAACTATTGAACGTGATTTCACCCGAACGGTGGGAGTCGCTAGCAATCCGCTGCTGTTGCGCACGGCGTACATCGACGCCAAACTTAACGGCATGATTGCCAGCGGTCTTAGTCCAGTTATTGACCCACTGAAAATGGTTCTCGGTTTCTTTCAGCGGACAGTTGCACTGATTGATACCCAAAGCGTAGCCAAAGTTGAAGCCGCCATCGCCTCCTACGTAGAAGGCTGGTATACCGCTGGTCTCTATAGACCCGGTGTTAAGCCCAGGAAGGCCGGCATCAGTTGCGGGAGTTGTGCCTACGTCGTTTGGCTGCACGCGGATGCGATATCGAAAGAAGCCGATACGGGCGTCGGTAACTAAGGTTGGGCCGAAGCTATGGTCTAAGCCAATCGCCAGGCTCTGGTTGCGATCAATAGAGTGGCCAGAGAAGCCAAACGCAGACGGGCCGCCAGCGGCATTACCGAATGCTGCAGGGGCATAATTATTGAAGTTGGCAAGAGT
>CALMAV010000196.1:1289-2781 GCA_937859895.1 uncultured Bryobacterales bacterium
ACCGGCCGAAAACATGCGTTCTATCGGAGATGGTGTAATCGACGCGGCCATTGTACTGATCGGAATCAAAGCGTTGACTCTGCTGGCTGATGTAGTTATTGAAGATATCGGAACCGTTGTTTGGGAGCGGCAGGAGCGATAGAAGCTTACCCATGGGCGCGGCAACAGGAACGACATTGATGATGCCGTTTCGCGAATAAGCCTGACGATTCGCCCCGCTCGCGTCACCGGTGTTAGGGTTAAAGATCATTCCGGCGCGTGCTTGAGTAGTGGAGCCCTCTGTGGTGGGGACCAGCGTTGGCCTTGCGCAGGGGCTTGCAGAGTTGGTGCCATCGGCACAGATGTAGTTACCCAGCAAGGCGCTAAGATCACCGTTGCGCTCCGCAATTGTGGGAACAGTAGTGATAACCGAACCGCCCGTACGCCGCCGGGTGCCCTGATAGTCAAAGAATCCGAATAGCTTATTTTTAACTAGCGCGCCACCAATAGAGCCACCAAACTGATTCCAGCGAAGAGGCGGATTCAGCTGCGTAAACGAGTCTGCGGCATTGGTGATGTTGTTGCGCAGAAACTCAAAGGCAGATCCGTGAAGTTGGTTAGTGCCGGACTTAGTGGTGGCTTGAATAAGCGCGCCAGAGGCAGAGCCAAACTCCGCTTCGTAGTTGCTGGTACTTACTTTCTGGTCTTGGAGTGAATCAATATCCGGATTAATGACTGCGATTCCCAGAATTGCGCTTTGATTTTCAGTACCGTCGAGTAAAAATCCATTTGCTGTGAAGAACTGGCCATTGACGTTAGCCTGGATACCACCCTGCGGATTTTCGCTGACGGCGTGCTGCCAGGAGTTAAGCTGTGTGCCAGGGATCAGCAGCAGAAGATTGGTAACATTGCGGTCTAGCACGGGAAGCTGCTGGATTTGCTCGCCGGTCAGTGTTGTTGCGATCTCGGCACGGTCAGTTGTCAGAAGCGGAGTGGCGTCGGTAACAACAACGTTGGTTGTCACATTCGCTAAAGAGAGCTTGGGGTCCAGGTGAGTGGTGGCGTCGACCTGAACGTCCGCAGTGGCCGAGTAAGTGCCGAAACCTCGGCTCTCGACTTTGATGCTGTAGTGGCCAGCTAGCAGGTGGCTTTGAGCAAAGTTTCCGTCGTTGGAGCTTTGGGTATGAAAGACTGAACCACGATCTAGGTCAGAGATGGTGACCGTCGCATTAGAGACAGCAGCCCCGGAAATGTCTTGTACCGTACCTGAGATGTTGCCGGAGACAGCTTGTGCGGCCAGCGTTGCTGACCAGATCATTGCCAAAAATACGAGCACCACGCTCGAACGGATACACGAGAAGGGGCGGAGACTAACCATGGTGGAAGCTGAGTATGCCATTTGCGTTATGCTCTGGAGATATTAGGCTAGAGTAAGCACAATGCACTACTTAGTCAAATAGATTTTTACTTTCCACGGGTTTGCTAATTGCGATACATTGAAACTCCCATTACC
>CALMAV010000197.1:0-5081 GCA_937859895.1 uncultured Bryobacterales bacterium
GGGGCGATGACGACAGCGACGTACTGCCGGGGAGCAAGTATTTTCTGCCGCCACCTCCGCCTCGCTGCGGAGAACACATCATCAGGCGCGCGGCCGGAAGCTTAGGTATCCCTGTGGTTCCCATTCGGCGAGCCGTACTGACGCGGGATTATAACGGGCATGCCAAGTGTCACTACTGCGGATCGTGCGGTACGGGCTGCGATGTCGGAGCTTTCTTCAACTCATCGGACTATCTGTTGGAGCCGGCATTCAAGACTGGGCGCCTAAAGATTATCGACAACGCAGTAGCAGCCCGAGTCTTGGTAGATGACGCAGGTTTGGCTAACGGAGTCCAGTACTTTGAACGCTATACCAAGCAGGAGCGCAAAATCTATGGCAAGCGCGTTATTGTTGCTGCTTCCTGTATCGACTCCACAAGAGTGTTACTGAACTCGAGTTCTCCACGATACCCGAACGGCATTGGGAACGAGTCGGATGTGATTGGGCGTTATCTATCTGAGCAGATCATCGTTACCATGCGCGGGTTTGCTCCGGAGCTGCTGGGCAGCGCGGTGCACAATGATGACGGTGTTGGCGGCGAGCACATTTATATGCCACGCTTCAACCATCGGGACGGAAGAAAACGCGATTACATCCGCGGCTTCGGTTGCCAATTCTGGTATACGGGCGCACAGACCGATCTCACCTACGCTAAGAAACTGCCGGGGTTCGGACTTGAGTTCAAGAAAGCAGTGAAGCAGCGCTACCCTGCTCTGCTGAATTTGCATCCGTTTGGCGAGGCAATTCCAAAAGCCGAGAACCGCGTCACCGTGAAAGGTTCGTCGGTCGACCAGTATGGCGTTCCTGTGGCGCGAATCGCCTATACAACTGGAGAAAACGAGCGGCGTATGGCCCGTGACATGTATGAGACGGCTCTTGAGATCTTACACGCGGCCAAAGCCGAAATCGTGCCATATGAGTTTGGACACACCGAACCAAACGGCAGTGCTATTCACGAACATGGGACGTGCCGAATGGGTGCAGACCCGAAACGATCGGCGTTGAATGGCTTTGGCCAGATGCATCAGGTGAAGAACGTATTCGTTGTAGACGGGTCTGCCTTCACCACAGCTTCAGAGAAGAATCCTACGCTGACCATACTGGCGCTCGCATGGCGTGCAACTGACTACATGGCAGGCGAGATGGCACGAGGGAACATCTAGGTCATTTCAGCCAGTAGATAACTTAGAATCATACTACGGTTTTTATTTTAGGACTAGCAGAATTAAAGTAGTAAACTCCTCCTAAGGTTTTTCATCTGACTCGTTTCTTCAGGAGGTTTGAATGAAGTACAGGCTCTTAGCCTTGCTGTTTGCAGTTTCATCAATCAGTTTGTTTGCTCAGGCGGATCGCGGAACTATCACGGGTATCGTGACCGACCCCCAGGGCGCACCCATTGCTAATGCCGTAGTTTCTATTAAGGACTCCAATACGGGGGTCGTCACAAACGTAAACACGTCTGACTCTGGCAATTACAGTACTCCGCCGTTAATCATTGGCACATATGAAGTGACGGTTAAAACCGCTGGTTTTAAGGCCTTTCACGCCAGTAATATTACTCTTGCTTCCGGACAGACGTTCCGGCAGGATGTGGGCTTACAGGTCGGTGAAGTTCAGCAAGCCATTGAGGTAAGCGGGCAAACCGAACAGCTCAACACCGACAATGCTCAGGTGTCACAGTCGGTGAATTCGCTTGAGTACGCATCGCTTCCCGCCGTTTTGTCTGGTGAGAACCGAGTGCCAGAAGCACAGCTCTACACCTTTCCCACGTTTGTTGCCCCGACTCAGAATAATATCTATCCGGGAAGCGCGTTCGGAGCACGTATTAACGGCGGTCAACGTGCCGCTTTCGAGAATTTCCTGGACGGAGCTTCATACGGTGAAGTGAGCGGTCACAACGGAACCCAGGAGCGCTCGGCACCTTATGAGTCAATTGCTGAAGCGCGCATTATCGATAACACGTTTAACGCCCAGTACGGACATACCAGTGGTGGGTTCGTCGAGTACACCACAAAAAGCGGGACAGCTAACTATCACGGGGGAATTTACGAGTATTTTGACAATGATAAGCTGCAGGCCCGCGGAGAGATTGTCCCAGTTCGACCGCCTGTCAGGCAGAACCAGTATGGTTTTACTCTGGGAGGCCCAATCTCGATTCCCAAAATCTATAACGGCAAGAACCGAAGTTTCTTCTTCTTCAACTTTGACCAGTTTAAATACACCAATGCGGGCGCGGGAAGCGGCTTCGGAACTGTAGCAAACAGTGCGGCTCGGCAGGGAGACTTCAGTGGATTTCTGACTGGGAAACAGGTTGGTACCGACGCTTGCAATCGGCCTGTTTTTGCAGGACAGATCTTCGACCCTTCCAGCACTCAGAGTGCCTCTACCTGCGGGGGTTCTGCCGGCGCTTTCGTTCGGAACCCATATCCGAATAACCAGGTTCCGGTTTCGCAATTCTCGCGGGTCGCGACTAACATTCAAGGTCTTTTGCCACAACCCTTCAGTCAGGCTCTCCAGAACAACTATCTGCTTGGTCCGGCGCAGGAATTCCTGAATGCCCGGACAATCCTAACTCGGATCGATCACAATATTACCCAAAATATTCGTTTCTCCCTGACATACAACTACACGGACCGACCACGTGAATTAGATTGCAACAACATCGGCGGCTGCGGTGGCCCAATCGGCCATCCACGGCTGCAGGACATTGTGACCCACACTGCCCATGCGCAGCTTACGGACGTCATCAGCCCGACTTTCTTCACCCACTTCGTTGCTTCTTACGATCGCTGGGTACTGCCCGATACCTACCCGCTTATTGTGAACAAAGGATATGCTTCTCAGGTCGGGATTACAGGTATTCCGTTTGCAGATGCCGGCGGCTTTCCGGCCATTCAGTTCAATGGCATTTACACCAACTTTGGTTACAACAATACCGGCGGCCTACAAGGTACGGATCGGTGGCAGTTCCTGGATGACACGACCAAGATTCTAGGCAAACACACAGTTAAGGTTGGCTTTGAATACCGCTGGGAGCGGTGGTTTACCGGTTCTTACATTGGCGATGCTGGTCAGTTCAATTTCAGCTCAGCTAATACTGGAGCGTTTGATGCTACTGGAACTCTGATCCCCCAGTCAGGTAATCCGTATGCGTCATTTTTAACCGGTCAGGTAAGCGCAGCTAACTTCTCCATTCCTTCTTTTTCAGACTACCGGCGTCCCTACTTCGCTCCTTGGGTCAATGACGATTGGAAAGTCACTGACAAACTTACATTGAGTTTGGGGTTCCGCTTTGACCTTCAGTATCCGCGGACTGAACGTCATAATCAGTACTCATCACTCGACCCCACTCTGCCCAATCCAGGAGCTGGTGGCCGCCTCGGCGCACTAGCCTTTGCAGGTCGAAATGGGGTTCCAAACAGTCTGTTTGAGCAGCTCCAGACAGACACTTACGGACCGCGTTTTGGTTTGGCTTATCGGATTGACGACAAGACTGTTATTCGTGGTGGCTACGGCATCTACTACGCTGGTGTACCGATGAATGGCTTCAACGCGAATCCAAACTATGGCTACAGTACAAACCCCTCTGTTACTGACTTAACCAACGGGCGGCAGGCAGCGTTCTCGCTTGACAATGGGTTTCCCCAGAGCACGGTGAAGCTTCCGCCACAGCTCACTCCAACACTGGCTAACGGCACTAATCTCCAGTACATGAACCCTAATGGAATCACCTTGCCACGCTATCAGAATTGGACCGCTTCATTCGAACGCCAATTGACCCAGAGCGTAATGATTGACTTGGCTTATGTGGCTAACCACGGTACCCGTCTTATCACAGGTGCTTCGCAGAATAGCCTTAATCAGAATGACCCGGCAATTCTCCAGCGGTATTCTCAATCTCAGTTGACCGCTACTGTGGGTACTCCCAACGCACTCGGATTTCCATCTCCTTACCCAGGGTTCACAGGCACTGTGGCGCAGGCGCTACGTCCGTTTCCGCAGTATCTGAATGTTCCGCAATTCAATGGTGCTAATGGATGGAGCACTTACCATTCATTCCAAGCGACTCTTCGCAAGAACTTAAGCCACGGGTTGTTGTTGAACGTCGGCTGGGTCTTTTCGAAGCTTCTCACCAACGGCGCGGAATCAGGCCTATCGTCAGGTTTCGGAGGTGCTGAACCTATCAGCGTTTATCGACAGACCAAGTCGCTCTCAATCGACGACGTGCCGAACGTGGTTACAGTGACGTTTGTCGAGCAGCTGCCCTTTGGCAGAGGCAGAACATTCATGAATCGCGGAGGAGTGTTTAACGCTATTCTCGGCGGCTGGACTCTAGCCGGCAATCTCCGGTATGAGAGCGGCAGGCCCCTGGGTATTTACTACTCCAGTAATCCCTACTCACAAGTGTTGTTTAACACCGGATATCTACCTGATCGCGTGCCTGGATATGCGGGTTATGTAAACCGCAATAACGGCAATTTCGATATCACAAATGATCGATACATCACGCCTAACGCATTTACGACACCCGCGCCCGGCACCCTTGGAAACGAGAGTAGAACTGACTCGATTCTTCGCGGCTGGGCTAATTACAACGAGAGTCTTTCGCTCTACAAAGACTTTACATTCAAAGAGCGCGTAACCTGGCGCATTGGAGGCAATGCGGCCAACATTTTCAACCGACATCAATGGAGTGACCCGGACACCAACCTCAGCGATACGAGCTTTGGCCAAGTCGGTGGCCAGGCTAATCTTCCAAGAGCTTTCCAACTCTATATGAAGGTAAACTTTTAGGAGGACGTGAAACGCAGCTTCCCATATGCCCTCGTACTCCTTGGGTTCGTTCCGAGTTTAGTGCAAGGACAGGACCCGGCTTTCAGTAAGGCTTTCTCGCTTTACCAAGCCGGGTCACCCGAAGCGGCAAGGGAGGCACTTCTCGCAGTGGGGGAGCGGAACTACTCCGCTCTTGACCTCAGTCTGCTTGGGACAATCGAGTTTCAAACTGGAGACTTGGCCCAAGCCGAACAACATCTCGAAGGCGC
>CALMAV010000197.1:5091-5766 GCA_937859895.1 uncultured Bryobacterales bacterium
CAATTAGGAAAGAAGCGGGCCTCTCTGGGGCCCGTTCTACTTTAGCTAAGGTTTTAGAGGCGGAAGGCAAGCTGGATAAAGCCGAAGCTCAACTAGATCAGCTGCGAAAGCGTTCTCCGCAAGATACATCTGTACTCCTGGCACTAGCGCGAGTGCGGAACCTTCGAGGAAATAGCGAGGCAGCCTTGGCTGCCGCTCTCGAAGCAAAACGCATTTCACCTAAGGACCCGGGCATACTGTACGCGGTCGGGGTTTTATGTCTTCAGATGGACCTGTTCAAGGATGGAACGGACAATCTGGAACGAGCGGTGGCAATTGAGCCTACCCCTGCCTTTAGGTATGCTCTCGCATCGGCTCGAGTTGCCAACCGAGACTTCCCAGGTGCAATCGAGATCTACCAAGGCCTTCTAAAATCGGGCGGTGACAACGCGCAGGTAAATTACGCCATCGGCGCAGCTTATTTCGTAGCGGGTCAGAACGATCTGGCAAAACCGTACTTTGAACGTAGTGTTGCTCTGCAACCGGAGCAAGTGGAATCACTCTACTATCTCGCCCTGATTGCAGACCAGAGCGGTGACAGAGCCAAAAGCATTGATCTACTAAAAACAGTTATTGTGCGAAGCCCTGATCACGCTCGCGCTCACGTTGCACTAGGAATGGCGTATAAGTCTGCGG
>CALMAV010000197.1:5776-9234 GCA_937859895.1 uncultured Bryobacterales bacterium
GCACTTGAGTGAATCAAAGAGCGAACTGGAGACTGCGGTCCGACTTACTCCCGATTCGCAGAAAGCGCACTATCAACTAGGCCTTGTGCTAACTGCCTTGAAAGAGCAAGCAGATGCCAGCAAGGAGCTTGCCATTGCTAAGCAGTTGCGAAGTTCCGCAGACGAGAGAGTAAGTTGGCAGTTAGTACCCGGTCCGGGAGGCGCAAGCCATGGTCAGCAGGCTAAGTAGAAGGCTGAGCTGCGCACTGCTGGTGCTGGTTACAGCGGTTGCCGGCCCTGATGCAGATGACGAAGCCGAACTTCACCGATTCGGGGCATTGATCCACTCGGGCAACTTCCCTGAAGCTAAGACGGCACTTGAATCCTATACGGCTTCTCATCCAACATCGTGGCAATCCATGTATCAGCTGGGGTATGTTTACTTCCGGCTTCACATGATTCAGCCGTCAGTCAATTTGCTTTGTAAGAGCCTTGTGCTGAACACTGATTTTGCGGAGTCGCACAAGATACTTGCTTACGACCTAAATATTCTAGGGCATCAAGATCTGGCACTGCGTGAGTTAGATAGAGCAATCAAAGCTGATCCTAAATCTTCCGAAAGCTACTACGAGATCGGCCGTATTTACTATGAGCGTGGCTCATATCTTGATGCCATTCATAATCTTGAACAGGCGAAAGCGATTAATCCAGCTTCAGTAAGGACTTACCACAATCTTGGGCTTGCCTATGCAGCGCTGAGAGAGGATAGCAAGGCAGTTACTAATTTCGAGGAGGGTTTGCGGCTAAACTCTAAGCAGCAGAAACCTTCTGCCTGGCCGCTGATCGACTACGCAACTTACTTCAACCTGCAAGGCCAGTTCGATAAAGCACGAGACTTACTACTGAAGTCAATTGCGATTGAGAGTAACTGGGATCAGGCTTTTGACGAACTCTCCAAGGCTTACCGCGGACTGGGCCAGCCTGCTGAAGCGGTCGAAGCGCTCCAACACGCAATCCACTTAAATCCGCAAAAATCGATTTACCACTACGTTCTTGCTCGGCTTTACACACAGCTGCATCAGCCGGAAGAAGCCAAGGCGCAGATTGCGCAATACGAGCAAAAGCGGCAAGCCAGCCCGGTCTCTCACTGACTACAATCCGGAATCGACGACTTTCCGCTGCGACGACCGACCATCTAATGGTGCCAGTTCAATGCCAATGTTGAGAAGGCTTGTTGCATGCTCTCACGTCTCATGCTCTGAATTGAGATTCTTTATCCTTTGACGCCAGGTAACACTCATCCCAAGCGTCACCATGAAGATGCACGGAGTCAACGCATGCTTGGGATTGAGTCGCGTATTGAGACTGCCCAATAAGGCTCCGAGGGTAAAGCTTAGAACGATGCAGGAGGCCACAATCACTCGCCCACGGTTCTCTCGGGGCTTGCGTTTTAGGAACCATAGCACCAACCCCGAGACCGCAGCGCGGATGTTGCCTGTGGTCATGGAAGTGTTGATTTTCCAGGGACCTACTACGGCGAAACTTACATTTTGCAAAGCCGAGCAAAACGAAAGGGACGGAACTACCCAGCTGGCGGTCAGATGCGTTTTAGCGAAAACAAGCAGCAGAAGGACGGAAAGTTCCATTGCTTGGCAAATTAGAGTAGCTCGAAACGTATGTTTTTGTGTTTGTGCCCCGAGCAGCCTGCCGATAATCATGCCTAGTATGTATGTCCCAATCGGAGGCAAGTGGCGTAATGCATTCGGCCAGTCTTGGGCGGCCGCATCAGTTGCGAGATAGACAACATTGCCGCTTTGCGCTGTTGCAAAGACGTGGTACGCAGTAACGGAGTATCCGTCCATGAACCCGCCCACCACTGTGAAGAGGCAGGCGATGAGAAGCAGGGCAAAGACAGAACGTACCGCCGGCGCGGAATCGGCTGCGCTAGTCTCGGGCTTAGGCGTAGGATTCGGCTGACTCATAACTCCAGCAATCGAGCCTTTGCGCGAGAGATCGCCTCAGCCTGGGTGGCCATGTTACCTCCAATATTTGAGCCAGTCCGCCTTTCAGCTAGGGCACGTGCATTTCGCGCTTCAAACGATTCAGCCAAGCTCAATATTGTAGGGCATGGTTGTTTGAGCTGATCCTAAATCTGCCGAAAGCTACTACGAGACTTTCCCGCGCTGGTTGATGTTGAACGCCGACAACAGGGTTTGCGATTGGGCGCGTACTGGAGATGGCCTGACATGATCTTCACTGACTTATTGCACCGGGCCCGAGGGCTTTTCTGAGATCGAAGCTCGACCGCGATCTTGACGAAGAGCTTCAGACGCACGTTGAGTTGGAAGCTCAAAACTATGTTCTTGCCGGTGGCCCTCAAAAAGATGAGGCTCTGTGGCGCGCTTGTATTGCTCTCGGGAGTAGAGTGCAAGCTGTAGAAGAGTGCCGTGATGCCCAAGGCGTGCACCTAGTCGAAAACGTCAGGAGGGACTGCCGCTTGCGCTCCGAGCATTTCGTCGATCTCCCGCTTTCGCACTCACCGTCATCCTGATTGTTGCCACCGCTATTAGAGCCAACACGACTGTTTCAGCTTCTGCGACGCGATTTTAGTGTCAGCACTGCCAATTCCTAATCCCGATCAGCTGTATCTCCCAACGATTCACTTCCCTGGTGCCCCAGAGATTCGTTATCTCTCCTACCCGGACTTGCGGCAATGCAGGACTCTTAGAACGAATAAGCGTGGCTCAGTACGCTTGAGGGAGTTTCCAGGAAATATCCCGTGTAGAGAAAATCGTCTTCCCGGGGCTGCTGTTCGGTGATCAACTCTCCGAAATATTCTGATTCTAAATCTTTCCCTGCCCCATAAGCTTCCGCGACGCCGCAATCGGCAAAGGAGGTCTGCCTTGCTACCGTCTGCCACGCATCAAGCATCTGCTTGAGCAGACCTTCAACTTCGGTCAAGGGCTCGGGCTTCTTCTCCGCATGCGCTGCCAGGACACGCTGCTGCATGTAACTATACAGCCGCTTGAGGTTGGCGCTCACCTCACCGCCTTTCTCCATGTCGAGAGAGAACATCAGTTCGGTTAGAATTCCAGTGGTCTTTGTGATAGCCCGCCCCCGGCCCATGATGTCGCCCGTTGCAAAGCAGGTCCGGGCGGCGTCAAGTGATCCGATGGCGCCCTCATAAAGAGCTACTATCAGGCGCGTGGGGCTGGTCCCCACTAGATGATTCTCTGCGTAAGCCTGATATTGATTCATATTTGTCACCCGATTGTCCTCACAAGCAATATCGGCCCGATTTAGCCGGTTTAGAGGCGAACAAACCAAAAACTCCAGCCTGAAATCAACTCAAACTCAGCCTTCTTCTGTCGATAAGAGTGTTAACAGGACAGAGTTTTACATGTTTTCAATTATTGGAATCGTGGTCGTTATTGGGGCGGTGATTGGCGGATACCTGATGGAGCATGGCAACATGATGG
>CALMAV010000198.1:0-1591 GCA_937859895.1 uncultured Bryobacterales bacterium
ACGCGCTCGTGTCGGCGAGCTGCGCCCTGTCGCGCTCCAGCACGGCCTCACGCAGCCCGCCAAAGTATTCCTCGTCCTGCCGTTTCATGCGGTAGCACGATTCGCAAAGCCCGATCGCGAAGATCGTCTGGGTTCCACACGGACAGCACAACGCACGCTGGACTGATTTCTTTCGCATGCTCACATCACCAGCTCTTTCCGGGCCTGCACCACGGTGACATCAACAAGCCACCCGTTGACCGTAAAGCAGGTGCCGTCGTCCACGCGGATCGTGAACCTCGCATCGAGATCCACCGTACCTGCCGCTTCGTCGAAATCTTCCCCGCCGATTACTTCGCCTTCCAACTCCACGCCGTCCATCGTGCTGCAAATGACTCTCATCTTGATTCCCCAGCCATGGCGTTCGCTACAAGTGCATTTCGATGAAGTGACCAGATGCGTTTGACCTGGCTAAGGCTTGCTCCCGTGAGCTTCGCCGTCCGATGAATCGTCGTGCCCGCAGTCCTCAGAGCGACGATGCTCTCATTGGTATTCACATCCGCTTTGCGGCCGAGGTACTTGCCTCTGGCCTTCGCGATGGCAACGCCCTGCCGCTGCCGCTCCCGGCGCGTCTGGTAGTCGTCATGTGCCATCTGGAGAGCGAGCTTCAGCAAAAGCTCCTGCAGCGATTCCAGAACAATCTTCGCAACCCCATCCGTCGCGGCTGCCACGTCCGACAAATCGACCAGGCCGGGTACCGAGAGCTTCGCTCCCTTGCAGCGGATCGACGCGACCAGGCGCTCCGCCTCTTCCAAAGGAAGGCGGCTAATGCGATCGATCTTCTCCGCGACCACGACCTCCCCAGGCTGCAGATCGGCGATCATGCGTTGCAGCTCCGGCCGATCGGCACGTGCGCCGGAGGCCTTCTCACGATAAACGCCGGCAACGTAGTAGCCGGCCGCCTGCGTGTTCGCCTCAACTTCCGACTGTCGGCTCAGGTCCTGCTCTTCCGTGCTGACCCGGAGGTAAATGCGGGCGATCTTTGGCCGTGTCTTAGCCAACTCGGGTATACCTCTATTGGCTAGTTTATTCCAATGTAGCCGATAAAGAAAAGCACAGGTCTAATTGGCCACTGTCAATTTAGCTATTCAAAATGGCCATATGGGCCTTGTCATGTGATGCTTTGACCCTCGGCAGTTCTTCCCATCGCGTTGTCCAGCGAGGCGATCGGTACTCTGCACGCAGTTGCCAGGCAGCTTCTTTAGGACCAGCGCCTAAGATGCGGATGGTTCCGCGCCCCAGCGTGGCGTTCAGCCGGTCCACTGTCTTCCAAACTGCTTCCCGCCGCTCGCGGTCGAGATCGCTCCATAAAGCCGGCTGCTGGACAGTCTCAGGAAGCAGCTCCGTAATCATCACCCCACATTTTGCGTACCGGAAACCGTCACGCCAAAGGCGTTCGCCGAGGCGCACTGCCAGAGCGACCACCTCCCCTGTGTCATTTGTTGTGGCCGAAAAGCGAGCCGAAGCACCATTCGAGTAGAACGGCTCATTGTTGAAGGTGTTGGTGTGCATGAAGGCGAACAGATTATCGGCAGCAACCTTATATCGACGC
>CALMAV010000198.1:1601-3038 GCA_937859895.1 uncultured Bryobacterales bacterium
TCTCTGCTGCCCGCGTAGCGTAGCTGGCCAGTGCTTCGCGCATTTCGAGCCAGGTCGTAACCGGATGGCCGAAGCTTCGAGTCACGGCGATTCCCTTCCGCGTCGGTTCGACCAGTTCCAAGGGCATGCAGGAGACGCCGCGCAGCTCGTAAACCGTGCGGCCACCCGTCACAGTCATCAGGGCGCGAGCGTCGTCCGGCTCCAGCGCGGCCAGGTCCGCGGCTGTCCGGATTCCAAGCTTCGCGAGCTTGGCGGCCGAGGCTCCGCCGATACCCCAGACTTCTTCCACCGGCACCGTGGGCAGCAGCTCCGCGCGATTGGAGGCGAGACGCAGGTCGCATACGCCACAGTACTGCGGCCGTTTCTTCGCGATGAAGTTGGCCACCTTCGCCAGCGTCTTCGTCGGGGCAATTCCAACACAGGTGGGGATGCCCACCCAGCGGTAAACGCGCTCCCGCAGAGCTCTCGCCAGCGGCTCCACTTCCCTGCTACTGAACTCACCCAGGTTCAGAAAGCTCTCGTCGATGGAGTACGCCTCTACGGTCGGCACCATGGAGTGCAGGCAGTCACTTACACGTCGAGACAGATCGCCATAAAGAGCGTAGTTGGAACTGAAGACCCGGACGTTCTCACGCCGGATCAGCTCTCGAATCTTGAACTCGGGATCGCCCATACGGATTCCAAGCGCCTTTGCTTCCGCGCTGCGCGCGACAGCGCAACCGTCATTGTTCGAGAGCACGATAACGGGCTTGCCTTCCAGGTCTGGCCGGAACACGCGCTCACACGAGACGTAGAAGTTGTTGCAGTCGATCAGGCCGAAGATTTCGCTCATCGCGCGCGTTACCGCAGCGAGTGGATGGCGTGTTTCACCACGCCGAACACGTGGAGGTCCTCTCCTTCCAAGACGCAGAGCGGCTGGTAGCCCACGTTCGCCGGATCGAGCCACACACAGTTATGTGCGCGCCGCAGACGCTTGACCGTGTACTCACCATTGACGGCCACCACAACTACGGAGCCGTTGACCGGCTTCGCAGCGCGATCCACTACCAGGAGATCTCCATCCAGGATGCCGGCGTCCTTCATGGAGTCGCCATCCACGCGCATCATGAACGTCGCGGCCCTGTTCTCGATCAAGTACTCCGTCAGGTCCAGCGGTGTCTCTAGGTAATCCTCTGCCGGGCTCGGGAAGCCAGCAGGCACCTTTCCATCGAAGTACGGCAACACCAACGGCCAGCTTGCAGCCCATTTAACCAGTTCCAAGCTCATTGTTTCCCCTGGAAGAGGTATAGCAGACGCGGCGAAGGAAAAGCGAATAGACTGAAGACTGCGCTTTCAATTCCCATCGCGCCCACGGGCTTGTAAGCCGTGGGCACATTTTGCATAGAGGACTTCTACAACACTTCTGCGAGCCGAGGCTTCAACCGTTTCGGTGAGATC
>CALMAV010000198.1:3048-4181 GCA_937859895.1 uncultured Bryobacterales bacterium
TGGTCCGGCATGAATGCCACGCCAGTCCGACCAAGACACGCCAGTTCGATTTGGACCACGGCAATGTTTAGACTCACGAAGTCCTCACGAAGCAACTCCCCGATTTCGCTGCCCTGTATGGCATCCCACTGAGCGGCGTAAATCGCCAAATCGCGCATAGCTTTGGCGTTTTCCCACATCGCCTGGATGCCTTCCAGCCCGCCTACACAGGTCCATAGATCGCTGGGTGTCATCCTTGCGGCAAGCACGTGAGGCTCAGCATATCGGGATGCCATCATCTCGATGAAGCCAATGTTCAATGGCTTGATTCGAGCAATGACGCTGCTCCAACTCTGGCGCTGAATGCGATATCGACGATAGAAAAACCTCGCCTGGGTCCCGGCAAAGACTAAGGCAAGTGCAAGTATGACAAGGAACGCAGCCATTTCTACTCCAAGAACTCAGTATCGTTAGGGCGCACGACGCTTTCAGCGTCTACATTTTAGACCTTCTAATGCCCTCCAACTCCAATTGAATTTCCTCAGGTATTTCGCGTCGTTTCGGCTCCGTAATCCAGAACGCAACGCACCAGAATAGGAGTGCTCCCTGCCATACCACGATCTTGAAATTTTCCAAGTCTTGAAAATGCCACATGGTTCGCCAGTAAGCATGTAAAGAATCCGTGATGAATGCCCCAATCGCCCACATCGTCAGCCCAAACGCCTCGCGGTAGATGTGGCTTCGCCAGCCCACGGCGAGGCGGTCTGATGTCTTGACCACAGAAAAGAAAAGGCAGCAGATCAACACCGTCGAGAAGAGACTTGCTCGTATTGCCCATGCGTTCAGCGCATTCGTCGCGGCTGGCGTCATGACGGTCGCTAGTACAAGCGCAACGATCGGTCCGCCTATAAGGTACGGCTTCACCGCGGATTGCGCGCCTCTGATCCAGCGTCCACCCGGCCTCAACACCCAGCTTGCAATCTCACCCACAACCGTGATTTGCAGCAGGAAATCCCCTAAAGCGCCGATCCAGTAGACGAGACGATATTCCTGCTTCGAGCCGACCCTATAAACGACGAAGCAAACCGCAGCGTAGGCCAATTGATACGACAGCCAGGCCGTGAACCATGGAACTACTGGGGCCCTCCGCTTAA
>CALMAV010000198.1:4191-4571 GCA_937859895.1 uncultured Bryobacterales bacterium
AGACCAGAACGACATTCAGTATCGAGTTCGCTGCCCACAACGCGATGGCGACAAGCGAAAGCTCCACGGGCACCCTCTCTGCCGAAAGGGTACCCGATTCGCGAAGCAAGCTGCCCTAAAAACCGAACCAGGTCTTCAAGATGGGCCACCAGCCAATACTTTGTGGCGAAGGGTTTGCCCCAGCTACGGCCTGTGGTGAAGGGTTTGCTCCAGCCACGGCTTGCGGGGTTGGGTTCGCCCCCGCAACGGCCTGCGGTGTCGGGTTCGCTCCCGCAACGGCGTTCGGCTTCATTTGCGCCATGAGGTTCGAGCTGCCAACCGCCAGCGTGAGGACGATAGCAAGGGACGAGATCAACTTTTTCTTTGCCATGGTGATTCTC
>CALMAV010000199.1 GCA_937859895.1 uncultured Bryobacterales bacterium
TGCGTGAGGCAGATCGTTGTCGTTGGTAGCTTGAACGCTGACTTGGTGCAAAGGGTGGAGCGCGTCCCACACCCCGGTGAAACCGTGCTCGGCGATGATCTGCAAGTGATCTCCGGCGGTAAGGGTGGCAATCAGGCCTTTGCCGCGGGTCAGCTAGGCGGCGCGGCCTACATGATCGGCAACGTTGGTTCTGATCAGTTTGCCCCCGTATTGCTGGACAGTCTTCAATCTGCGAATGTCGATACGCGGCTGGTCGAGCGCATTGGGGGAAACTCCGGAACCGCGTGCATCTTGGTTTTGCCAACCGGCGAGAACCTGATTGTGGTTTCGCCTGGGGCGAACGGACGGCTCGGGGGCGAACAGGTTCGGCTCCGCCTGCAACAGTTGCTGAAAGACGCCCCTGATAGAGCCATCGTACTTTGTCAATTAGAGATCCCTCTCGATGCGACTGTTGCTGCTCTTCAAACTGCGCACGGGTGCGGTGCCACAACGATGCTTGATCCTGCCCCGGCTCAGGCTCTTGACCGTACTGTGCTAATCCTGGTCGACTACTTAACCCCGAACCAAATCGAAGCGGCCACTCTGCTGGGCAGTCGTGGGCCAATCGAAACCGTTGAAGACGCGAAGGCGGCAGCGGAGCAACTGCTGAAGCTGGGCCCTGCCAACGTGGTGTTGAAGCTGGGTAGTCTTGGCTGCATCTTCGCCTCAGCAGATAACTCCGAACACGTTCCCGGTTTTACCGTCGAAGTTCGTGACACCACAGCCGCCGGCGACACCTTCAACGGAGCTCTCGCTGTTGCCTTAAGTGAGGGACTTTCCATTACTGACGCCATCAATTTTGCGAACGCGGCTGCGGCCATCTCGGTCACCCGTTCTGGCGCCCAATCGTCCATCCCCCAACGAAGCGAAACGGATACTTTCCTTCGAACGCAACCGCGAAAGTGACTGCCCATTGCTAACCGTTCAAAACCCGACTGCCGCCATCCTGTTGTGCGTTGTAACCATGCTGGGCTGGGGATCGTGGGCCAACACGCAAAAGCTCGCGGGTAAGTCGCACTGGCCCTTTCAGCTTTACTACTGGGATTACACCTTTGGCGTGTTTCTGTTCTCTCTCCTGTTTGCATTCACAGCCGGCAGTTTCGGCGATGGAGGCCAGTCAGCAGTTAGCAACCTCAGCACCGCATCCTCGAACGCAATCGTCGCTGCTCTGCTCAGTGGCGCCTTGTTCAACTTGGCCAATGTGCTCCTGGTTGCGGCCATTGATGCGGCCGGTCTAACAGTCGCGTTCCCCTTGGGAATCGGACTGGCGCTGGTGATTGGCACGGTAACTAGCTATCGGCAGACTCCACGCGGCAACCCGGCTTATCTCTTTGCTGGAGTCGCATTCGTTGTCGTGGCGATGCTTTGCTCAGCGGGTGCCTCGGCCCGACTCCCCGGGCAGACTCGACGCGGAGGCCTGCGCGGCATCGTGCTCTCCGTCGCCGCCGGCTGCCTGATGGGCCTGTTCTATCCGCAATTGATGACTGCCATCTCGCCGGAGTTCAATCGATTTCCCATCGCCCCGGGCAGGCTGACGCCCTATACCGCCGCAGTCTTCTTTGCAATCGGCTTATTGCTCAGCAATGTCGTGATCAATACCGTCATCATCCGACTCGCCGGTCTCTCCTACCGGCAGTATCTGTCAGGCACCGCTTGGCTGCACTGCATCGGTGTGCTGGGCGGAGCAATCTGGATGCTCGCGTTATGTGTAAACGTGCTGGCTTCCGGTACCGCGGGCCCGGCCATCTCCTACGCATTGGGTCAAGGCGCGACGCTCGTAGCCGCTATCTGGGGCGTATTTATCTGGCGCGAGTTCCGTTCGGCTCCACGCTCCACTTACACGCTGATCGGCCTAATGTTTGCCTCTTATGTAATTGGGCTGGTGCTGGTTGGTATGGCTGTTTTATGAGTTCACGCGTTGAGTTGATCGTGATAGGCGTAAGCTGTACTGCAAGCTTGCGAATGCCACCGACCAACAGGTCATGCCGGGCGCGTTTTCCAGCAAGTGAGCGGCATGCCCGCGAACTCTTGTTGTTTTGCGATCAACCTGCCATTACCGAAGCTATCGCGGTAATTGCGTATTGCGAGAACAGCTCATTGCCCTAGCTTGGGAACGGCCTCGTTTCGGCTATCGACTGTTCTCTCGAAAGGGCGTAATCTATTTGCTGGTCTTCGCGTTTTTGATTGACATGAGATTCAACAATCGAGAGGGAACAGCCCTGATAAGTTCAGATTTTAGGTTTATTTCTGTAGATCAAACTTTGGCCGACTATCACGGGCTAAGAGTTGAACAATATCCAGGAGTAAAGGTAAGCGACGTTCTACCTGAGCCGATTTGGAACATTGTCAAACCGCTGTACGATCATGTTCTGAAAACTCGGTTAGAAGTCCCCTGCGTGGAATTTTACATACCCACAAATCAGATTTTCGGAATAAATAGACTGTGTCGCGCTCGCTACAAACCTGAAGGATTGGCAGGCCTTCTTGCCAAGGTCTCATATCTTACGAAGCTAGAACCGGAATATCTTAAGCTCTCACCTACTCCGCAGTACAACCGACTTACAAAGGCAGAGATGTCCGTGTTGAAGCTACTTGCCATCGGGAGCTCTACAAAAGAGATTGCTGAGCGGTTGGGATTGAGCTGTCATACAATCGCTTGCCATCGAAAACACATCTGTAACAAGCTTGCTATTCACTCAACGGCAGAACTAGTCAGTTATGCTACACAGCACTTGGTGGAACGTCCCCTTAATGCATAAGCGAAGCACTCCGATAACTTTGAACTTTGTAATAAATACCCTACAGAGGGGATTCTCACCTTACTAAAAACCTTCTATTTTACTTTTGTGGTTCGCTTCTTCTACATTTGCGAGCCCTACTACGAACAGCAGGAGTGTGTATCACCATGGCCCACAAATGGCTCAGAATACCTGGCTCCGCAGGTGTTCTGATTCTCTTCGTTATAGCTCAATCAAGCGCACAGGAAGTGCCGCTTTCTTCGCTTCCTGTGCGAATGACAAAACCAGTTCCAGACGCGGTAATTTATCGGATTTTTCTTCATCACCTTGTCAGCTTTGAGAGAGCGGCACAAAAAGAAGAAGCAGCGGGTAAATCTGGATCGCCCTTCCGAAACCACATTTCCAAGAAGTTTGGTCTCACCGCTACCAATCAAACATCACTAGCACAACTAGCTCTTGCATTCGATCTTGACGAACAGCACCTCCGAGTGCAAAAGGGCGAGACAGTAAAGAAGTTCAGACAGACGTTTTTCCCGAACGGCAAGCTTCCAGCCAATCAATCACTTCCTGCTCTTCCACCAAAACTAGTACAGCTTCGTGAGAGCTTGGACTTGATGTCCCTCCATTATCGCGATCAGATCCGCAGCATAGTGGGGCCAGACAAGTTCAAAAGCCTCGATGAAGCTCTTCGTTCGCACTTCAGACATGATTACAATACTCCTTCGAATCATGATGAGAACCAAGGGGGCGCGCGGTAATGAAATCCAGAATGTTTGTGCTAAGCGTTATCACTCTTATATGTGCTTTGCCTGGTTTGGCGCAGGAGGAGCAAGGAGGCGGAGTCTACGGATATAGCTCTCTCGACTATGATCCGGACTCAAACCTCATCACAGCGTACTCTGAAACCGATGTCGACTACGATATAAACGGTTATTACGTAGCTGCAGTCTCTATTACGCTCTTTGACGATCAAGGTAGACGTCAGGATCCTGTGTCGACTAACTACTCCGGTGACCCATCGGCATACGCCGTTACGAGCATATACAACAACACTGGAGCTCCGGCATACACTGCCTATGGCTATCACACAATAGAACTTACACAGCAAACCCCCAGTCCTTGTGACCTGCCCCCGTTAGTTGGTCCAGTGAGACTTCTGAAGATATCACGTAAGC
>CALMAV010000200.1 GCA_937859895.1 uncultured Bryobacterales bacterium
GATTCGCATAAATCGTTTGGACCTCCGCCTGTGCAATCGAACTCATCAGGACAGTTTACCGTTCACTACGGACGCTTCCGGTAGTCGCCGCGACTGAAGTACTTCTCCAACCAAACGTAGAGGCAGATGAAGAGATAACGGCTGCCCATCTCGGTAATTTTCAGTTTGGCTACGCCGCTCCGCCGGTTGCGCCACGTGATGGGGATGACAGTCCAGCTATAACCGCGTGTCATGGCCTTCAATGGCAACTCCACAGTCAGGTTGAAGTGAGGCGAGAGAAACGGGCGGCAGCCATCGATTACCGACCGTCGATACGCCTTGAAGGCGTTCGTCGTATCGTTCAGCTTAGTCCCGAAAATCAGTCGGATGAATAAGTTAGTAATCCGGTTCAAGCGAAGCTTTACCCACGGATAATCGATAACGCCGCCGCCCTTAATAAAGCGCGACCCGAAGACCGCATCCCATCCTTCGTTCAACAGTCGCCAGTAGCGGACGACATCCCGGCTATCATCCGATTCATCCGCCATCATGATGACAACCGCATCGCCAGTCATGGAATCGAAGCCGCGGATGATGGCACGCCCGAACCCATGCAACTCTGTATTCTGCACTGGACGTAAAGTTGGAATGCGGCTTTGCAGAGCGATCAGCTTTTCCCACGTCCCATCCTTGCTGCCGTCATCGACAACGACGATCTCATGCGGAATCTGGTGAAGGCGCAGTTCGACATGCAAGTGCTCCACTGTTGATTCAATGCAGCCTTCTTCATCGCGGGCAGGCACTACGATACTGAGCAGGCTGAGCGGTGGACGGCCCAGAGTGGGGGGCGGAGATTTCATGCGACGCCGCAGCGAGCCAGCCAGCCAGGATTGGCTTCCACGTGAGTTGCTATCTCATTCAAGATGTCAGGCAATGATCGGTTCGGTTTCCATTGGAGAGCCTGCGTTGTACGGGCACAGTCCATCACCAGCCAGGGTATGTCGAAGGGCCGCGGCTGGAGAGAGGGATCCGGCGCATGTGCCCCAAACCGTTCGTCGCACCACTGAGTTAGTTGCGCCAGTGACATTGCATTCTTCGCTCCACCGCCGGCATGAAAGATAGGATTTGAAGGCGGATCGCCCTGCAACTGAACGAGAATAAGTTCGGCTAGATCGTCTGGATGGAAGGCATCGCGCACCTGGTTGCCGCGCCCGCCAAAGCCGATGTAGCGCAACGGTCGCCGCTCAGCATGAGCGTGTAGCCAATAGGAAAAGATGCCTTGCTCGGCCGTTCCGAACTGGCCTGCGCCTGCCAGCACGCCACACCGGTTAACCCAGACGGGAAATTCGGAAGCCGATCCGTACTCAATGGCCATGATCTCGGACGCTAATTTGGTCGCGCCATAGAGCGATATCGGCTGCTGCGTGGAGAAGGCCTCCGTGATGCCATCCCGCGAAACGCCGGTTGGAAGAGAGGCCGAGTCATCCAGCTGAAAACGATCACTCTCCTCCAGCATGGGAAGCTTTGCTAATTCCCCAATTGAATAAACGCGGTTGGTGCTCAGCAAAATCAGGCCGGCTTTGTGAGTGCGGCAATACTCCAGCAGGTTCAGGGTGCCTAAAAGGTTGTGTTCGGAAAGCTGCCGCGTGCTCGATCGCCCGTCGACGCCCGCCAGCACGCTCGGGTTTGCTGCCGCATCGATAACCCAATCGCACCGTGGCAGCATATCTAAGTCGCTACGCATGCGCAGGTCACCATGGAACACCGTTACGCCGTGCCTTGCAAGGCTGGCCCGATTACCTTCCGAGCCGGGTCGAAGCAGATTATCCACTCCGAACAGCTTCCAGCCTTCGACTCGTTCTGAGAAAGCCAATGCTAACCGACTGCCGACAAAGCCACAAACACCGGTAATCAATAACTTCATCGAGCCGATCTAGCCAGCGCCACGTCTGTTGTGTCCAACCGGATCTGCCATGAGTCCACAATCTCTCGAAAGATATCGGGCAGGGAACGCGTGATGGTCCAGCCGGGGAAGTGTGACTTAATCTTACGCAGATCGCTGTAGTAACAGATATGATCACCGCTGCGATGCTCGTCCAGGTAAGAGTACCGCTGAGGCTTGCCGGTCAGCTCTTCGACTGCAGCGAAAGCTTCCAGGATCGAACACGCATTTTCGCGCCCGCCACCAACGTTGTACACCTCTCCACACCGGGGCGCTTCGCAGAAAGCCAGGATTAGATTAGACACATCTTCCGCGTGGATGTTGTCGCGCACCTGCTTACCCTTGTAGCCGAAGATCTTGTATTCCCGCTCCTGCAGATTACAGCGCACTAGATAGCTGAGGAAGCCATGCAACTCAACGCCGGAATGGTTTGGCCCGGTAAGGCAGCCCCCGCGAAGGCAGCACGTTGGCATGTTGAAATAGCGGCCGTACTCCTGCACCATGACGTCAGCCGCAACTTTGGATGCGCCGAAGATGGAGTGCTTTGACTGGTCAATGGAAAACGACTCAGCGATGCCGTTCTCGTAAGCGGGATCGTCGTACTCCCAGCGTGTGTCGAGTTCGCGCAACGGAATGCTGTTCGGCAGATCGCCATACACTTTATTCGTAGACATGTGGATGAAGGGCGACTCGGGGCATGCCTGCCGCGCCCCTTCCAGCAAGTTCAATGTGCCGACCGCGTTTGTTTCAAAGTCGGCGAAGGGAATGGTGGCTGCCCGGTCATGCGACGGTTGCGCAGCTGTATGGACGATCACATCTGGCTTGATCTCAGCCACTAGTTGCAGAATCTTTTCGCGGTCGCGAATGTCTACATCGTGGTGAACGTAACCGGGAATGGTCTGCTGCAGACGCCTGAGCGACCAGCGTGTATCACCTTCCGGGCCAAAGAAAACTGCCCGTTCATTATTGTCAATACCCCATACCTGAAATCCGTTCCGCCCCAGATGGGAAGAGACTTCCGAGCCGATAAGGCCACAAGAGCCAGTAACCAGGGCGCGCTTCATCACCTGACGATTATCCTATGGAACGTGAAGATTGTTTGAACTGAACCTGGGTACTATCCGATAGGCTCAGTAAGTAGCGGAAAGAGCTTTCTCGGGAGACCGAGGGAGAGACTCAGAAGCTTTCCGATTCACTTTCTGCCCGCAAACACGACGGAGTAAGTACAGGGTTCCCACAATGCCCAACACCGATAACTCAGTCATGCCAGGCTGTAGATTTCCCTTTGGCGGCACGAGCAGAAAAAAGTGAATGTAGCTGAACAATGCCACCTGAGCGAGAGTTATAACCAATGCCAACCATCGTGAAACCGTCCACAGTCCAAGGATGCCGGCCGCAAACGAAGCCACAACCGTAGCGTAACTACCCGCATGAAGGCTGGTCGTAGCTGGACCCAGCATCAGCAGTGACCAGAAGATATCAGTAAAAACAGTGAACCCAAACAGCAGCACCGCCGCCCGCCATTCGATTGTTCTCCAATAAGGAGACAATCCTAGCGCAAGCAGCGGGATTCCCAACCCGAATAAACCAAGCGTAGACGGAAAGAAGAAGAACTGAGCTGCGTTCAGGTCTTTGGCAACACTTAGAAAGAACTGTGGTTGCGCATGCTGATCCAGTGGCCATTCAAACAGGAAGTGATAGAGCGTGGGCCAAAACTGAAAGGTGTCGAAAATCCGTTACAGATTCTGCTTCTTATAATCGACAATCTGGCTGAATGACAGCGCATGATAAGCCTCGAGTATCGCTTGGCCGGGCGACCTGGAATCAATTGGCTCAACTCCGGCAAAATGCATCTTAATGAGTCGGTCGCCGGGCGGATCTACAAACTTCTGAAATAAAATCCAGGGCAGGTACAGCACGGCCGCCGTTAGGAGCGCCGTCAGCATGGCCTTGGGTGGAAAGCTTCGCCGGTAAAGGAAGACAGCAGGCAGCATGCCTAAACACGCAAAAGCCGTTCCCCCATGGGACAGCATCGACCAAGCTACTAGCACCCCAGCAATGATCGCCATGAACACCCGAGTTTTCCCTGGGCCGGAAAATCGTTGGCCGAAGAGCAGCGCAAGAAAGCCCAGCAAATAAGATGCGGCCAGTAATTTAGGCCAGACAAAAGCGCTATTAACAAAGATAAAATTCGAGAAAAGAGAACCTGCCAGCACGAGACTAATCGCGTAGCGGTTTACGCCGAACGAATAGAGAAGAAGCCAAAGCCCGAAGATCCACAAGCTTTGCAAAAAGACGGCGAGTACCTGATAACCAGCGTAGATGGGCCCAATCAACCCAAAGTACTGCCCCATAACAATGGCGGATTGCAGTGGAGGCCGGTCACTCGCGTGCCAATTTCCTTGAATCGGGATTGGCACTTTGTGCTCCTTCATCATCGAGTGGGCAAAGGTATACGGAATCTCGTCGTCCAAGGGCAGTTGGTGAGAGAAGCGGGAGCCCGCAGTGATGAATACGTTATAAGGCAGACCGCCGTAGGCGTAGGTGGCACTGAGAACCAAAACGCTGGCAGTGAAGATTAGCGCTGCCGGCGCGATCATAGGCTTCAGTACCAGCCGATCCTGCTGCGTGAGACGCCGGGCAATCAGGACGATATAGAGGAGTGCTGCCACCTCTGCTGCGATTCCGAGAGGGCGCACCAAACGCCAGGAGAGGAACCAGCACCAGAAGATGCAGTAACCGCTGACCGCTGTCGCTGCCAGGGCAACACAGCCTAGTTGGACGGTATCGAGGGTAAAGCGGCGCGCGGCTGCAAGGCATAGGGCAATGGCCGGCAGAAGAAGCAGGATGAAGTTCAGGACAGCCCGCAGAAGTAGTAGCGCAGCTTCGCTGTAATCTGAGGTGGCCATTCTCCGTAATTCAGTGTACGCCAGAGTGCTGCATGTCCAACATGTTGAAAAGCGCCTGATTGGAGGCGCCGAAAGGCCGATTAGCTCATCCGTTTTTGCTTGCGCAAGAACGCGGGAACTTCGTAGTCGTCGGCCGGCTCAGGCTCTGGCACAGCCGCAACCGCTGGCTCCGGTTCTGCCGCATGCACAACGATTTCGGGTTCCGGCTCAGGCTCCGGTTCGGGCAGCGGCTCGGGCTCGGGGACCGAGGCGATAGTGAATGGAAAATGCGGATTACGGCGATCTATCTCAGGCAAAGTGTCGCGCTGGAAGCCAGTCGCAATCAC
>CALMAV010000201.1 GCA_937859895.1 uncultured Bryobacterales bacterium
AGAAAGCCTGCGCCTGCAACGGCAGCTGCTCCAAAGAAGCTACGCCGGGCGACCAATCGCTTTGCAAGATCGGGAGCAAGGTTCTTGAGCTCTTGAAGGCTTGAAATGTCGGGAAAATTCATTGTAGATCTCCTTATCTTGGAATCTCTCGCCAGCACTGCTGCCAGTAGGGATACCTGACTCACTCCATTAGAGTTGCACTGGCAGTATTGTACTTACTGTATTCTCCGAACTCAGTGATCCGTTTGCTGAATAAGTGTTACAGACTTGCTGTTAGTCCTCTTGACGGCCGACCTGCTTTGCGACGGCCACCAGCCGATTTAATAGCGGCGTCTCTCTTTTGCTGGCAAACGCTATTCCAATTTCGGAACGTGCTTTTTCCCGTAGCAGGGTTCTGACGGCGAGAATTTTGCGATTGCGCCGGGTTATTCCTTCGGGCAGAATGGCTACGCCTAAGCCCGCCGCTACCAAGGCCGCTGCGGTGTCCATTTCACCGGTCTCTTGGATGATGTTCGGCGAGAAGCCAGCATCACGGCAGATGCCCGTCCAGGTCTGGTAGAAAGCCGGCGCCCAGCGCTCCCCATAAGCAATAAACGGTTGGTGTGCCAGGTCGCGCACTCGGAGCTCCCTGTTACGGGCTAGAGGATGGTTCTTTGGAAGCGCTACAGCAAAGGGCTCGCGATGAACAAGCGTGATGCTCATGTCGGCTTCTTCGAGCGGCATGCGAATGAGGCCCGCATCCAAAAGGCCGTTGCGGATACCGTCTAGCTGTTGAACCGTTGGCATGTTCTTCAATTCGAAGCTGACGTTTGGGTACTGTTTCTTGAATGCCAGGGCCATATTCGGCACCAGTCCAAGGGTCGCCGACGCCACAAAGCCGATACGCAGGTGCCCGGAGTCGCCGGCTGAAATTCTCTTAATCCGCAGTTCAATGTTTGCGATTTGCTGTATCAACATCTCTGCATCAGTGAGGAAAGCTTGTCCGGCTGCGGTTAACGAGACTTCCCTTCGATTTCGGGCAAAGAGGTCGGTGCCAAGGTATTCTTCCAGAGCCTTAATCTGTGTACTCAGCGCCGGTTGCGAAAGATGCAGCGCTTCAGCGGCACGGCTGAAATTGAGTGTTCTCGCCACTGCCAGGAATGACTTTACATGCTTGATTTCCAAGGCAGTTCCTCCGGGCTTTGGATGGAGTTCGGCATCAGGACTAGGGTGTAAGAGAGTTCAGGGACAGAGTGAAATCCATAACGATTATGAGCCTGAGGGATACGACGTCACCAAACGCTAGAATGACAGTCAGCATTGGGACGGCGCTCCCTTTGTATTCGCCATTGACAGCCGTTCTGAAAGCCGAAACAATATAGATGCAAGATGTTTTTTAAGCCCCAGCACGTGCACTTCGTGGGCATCGGGGGCATTGGGATGAGCGGGATCGCCGAAGTCCTGCTTACGCTTGGCTACCAAGTCTCGGGGTCGGACATGAAGGGGAGCCCGATCACCGAACGGCTGGCTGCTCTTGGCGCGAAGATCTATGTTGGTCACGACGGTCCGAATGTGACCGGCGCCAAAGCGGTGGTGGTCACTTCCGCACTCGACAGCCGTAATCCAGAGGTTGCGGAGGCGCGGCGTCAGCAGATTCCCGTCATTCCCCGCGGTGAGTTACTGGCCGAACTGATGCGCCTGAAGTTCGGTATTGCAATTGCCGGCAGCCACGGAAAGACCACCACCACTTCAATGGTCGCTTCGATCCTGCATAACGGAGGTCTCGACCCAACAGTGGTGGTGGGCGGACGCGTAGCCGGGCTGCAGGGCTCCAATGCTCGTGTAGGCCAAAGTTCCATTCTGGTAGTTGAGTCAGATGAAAGCGATGGTTCGTTCCTGAAGCTGGCGCCAATCGTGGCCGTGGTTACCAATATCGACCGCGAACATCTGGATCACTATGCGTCTCTCGACGAAATTCAGTCTGCCTTTCTTGACTTCGTCAACAAAGTTCCGTTTTACGGCGCAGCAGTGGTCTGCATGGATGATCCGAACGTGCAGGCTATCTTTCCGCGCATCAACCGGCGCACCATTACCTACGGGCAGTCTGGGCACGTGGATTTAGAGATCCAGAATGTGGCGCTGGCCGCAAACAGCAGCGAATTCTTTGTTAAGCGCAACGGTAACGGATTGGGTTCGTTTCGTTTGAATGTGCCGGGTCTTCACAACGTTCTGAACGCGACCGCCGCAATCGGTGTCGGCCTGGAGATGGAAGTCAGCCCCGATAAGATCCGCGAGGGGCTGGCCGTATTCAGTGGCGTTGATCGCCGGTTTTCGCTACGCGGCATCGAGCGCAATGTGACAGTGGTGGATGACTACGGGCATCATCCGACGGAAGTGAAGGCGACACTAGCTGCAGCCCGCTTGGGACCGTTTCAGCGCATTCTTGTGCTATTTCAGCCGCATCGTTTCTCGCGCACTAAACACTTAATTGAAGAGTTCGGGACAGCGTTTCATGGCGCTGACGAATTGTATCTACTTGACATTTACGCGGCTTCGGAAGCCTCCATTGCCGGGGTAAACACAGAGACGCTGCTAAATAAAATTCGTTCTTATGGCCATCGCGGCGCCCACTACGCGGCAACAATTGAGGACGGCGTCAAAGCAATCGTGCAGTCTGCCCGGCCAGGAGATTTAGTAATCACGCTGGGTGCCGGAAACGTGTCAGCAGCGGCGGAGAAGATCCTGGCAGGACTGCGGGAGCGCACGGGATGACAGCCGTTGCCGGAGGAATGTGGGAGGGCATCCGCTGGGGTCGATTCCTCCTCTGGCTGATCGCGGGAGTGCTCCTGATGGTTGGCACACTATTTGCCTGGCACTTCACCGAAGAGTTCCTGATCAAAGACAGCCGGTTTCGCATTGCGGAGCCGGAGGATGTCAGCGGTCAGAGCCCGAATCTCATTGTGGAAGGAACGCGCTATGCATCAGTTGCCCAGATCCGTCATATCTTCGCGGAGGACTTTGGCCGGAGCCTCTACCTCGTCCCGATTGAAAAACGCCGCGCCGAGCTTTTAGCGATCGATTGGATTGCAGATGCTTCGGTTGCAAAGATTTGGCCAAGAACGCTGAAAATCCAGGTCGTTGAGCGCGTGCCGGTAGCCTTCGTTCATCTAAAGCCGAACAGCAAGGATGGGATGTCGCGGTTTGCACTGATCGATCAGGACGGATTCATCCTGCGGCCCAAGGTAGCGGCCAAGTTCACGCTTCCTGTCATCACCGGCGTACGGGAGACCGAGCCCGTAGTGGATCGCCGGGCACGGATCCATCGGGTGCTGGCAATGTTGAAAGACATAGGGCCGCTCAACAAAGAGATCTCAGAAATCAACGTGGCTGATCCTAATAACCTGGTCGTTACCGAGCATGTGGAAGATACCGTGGTCAATCTGATGTTGGGAGAGGAGAACTACGCCGAGCGGTTACAGAACTTCATCAACAACTACGCCGAGATTCGGGGCAAGCGGCCGGATGTGACGACACTGGATTTGCGGGTGGACGGCGTGATTACGGCGGTAGGAGAAGAGAGGCATGGCAAGTAAAGCGAAGCTGGCGGTTGGTCTGGACCTGGGCAGTACAGCAACACGCGTTGTGATCTGTGCGCTGGAAGGCGAGTCATTACATTTTTTGGGGCATGGCGAAGCTCCCGTGCAGGCTTGGACACGTGGCCGCTTAAGCGATCCAGCGGCGCTGACCGGTAGTATCCGCTTTGCTCTGCACGAGGCGGAACTGCGGGCGCAGGTGTCGCCTGATTCGGCAATCATCGGACTGGGTGGGTCCGTAGCAGGCATTAACAGCCGGGGTCTGTATGAGTTTGGTCGAAGGCGCGATATTGAGGCCGATGACCTTCGATATGCCGTGGAACTAGCGGCTCGCGCCCGTCTCGAAGAAGACCGGCAGGTGCTGCAGATCTGCCCACAGGACTTTACGCTGGATGGGCGGGCCGGGTATCGCAATCCACGAGGGATGACTTGTGCGCGCCTGGAAGCAAACGTTCACATTGTAACGGCTTCGGCGCAGGATCATCAGGCGCTGGTAGCCGCCATGCACCAGGCAAATTTAGCGGTAGAAGAATCAGTTTACGAGGCGATTGCGGCCGGATATGCGGCAGTGCTGCCGGAAGATCGTGCACGTGGCGTGGTGGTGATCGATGTTGGCGCACAGTCCACTCATATAGCAGTCTATGACGGCGATGCGCTGCTACTGGTAGCCACTATCCCGGTAGCCGGCGACCACATGACCCGCGATGTTTCGTGGCTGCTTAAGGTGAACTACGAGGATGCCGAGTGCCTGAAGCGCGAGTATGGCTGTGCCGTGACAGGCATCGAGTCAGACCATAGCCTGGTGGAGATTCCCTCTGCTGAAGGGCGTACGCCACGCGAGGCACCGCGCTACCAGCTGAATGAAATCCTGGAGGCGCGGGCAGAAGAGATTTTTGAAAAGATCTACGCCGAGGTGATGCGTGCCGGCATGGAGCAATCTCTACTCGAAGGCGCGATCCTTACCGGTGGCGGATCGCAGCTGACGGGCATGTGCGATATGGCTGAGCGGATTCTGAACTGCCAGGCACGAAACGGGCTAGCCATCGGTATCGAGAAGTGGCCGAGCGAACTGGATACTCCTGTTTGGACGGTTACTGCCGGATTAGCCATGTACGGCGGTCGGCTGCGCCTGAAGCGCGATGTGAAACGGGCGGCCAATGGCTTGGCAGGATTGGTACTGCGGTAATGGCGGAAGATTTGAAGTATTCAATTGAAGACGAAGCGCAGATGGGAACGCGCATTAAGGTGATTGGTGTGGGCGGCGGCGGGTCGAATGCTGTTGCTCGCATGTTGCAGGAAGGGCTCACCGGGATTGATTACTACATCCTGAATACCGATGGGCAAGCACTGGCAGCTTCGCCAGTGGGCAATAAGATGAGCATCGGCAAGAAACTGACGGGCGGATTGGGCGCTGGGGCCGATCCATCTGTTGGAAGACAAGCGGCGCTGGAAGACACCGAGCAGATTATTGAGATTCTAGAAGGTGCTGACATGGTGTTTGTCACAGCAGGGTTGGGCGGCGGCACGGGCACTGGTGCTGCTCCCGTGGTGGCCTCGCTCGCAAAAGAGCTAAATGCCCTGACGGTGGCTGTGGTTACCAAGCCGTTTGCTTTTGAAGGACCGCGGCGCATGAAACAAGCCGAGCGCGGACTGGCCGAGCTAGCCGGTAGCTGCGACACGCTCATCAGCATTCCCAATGAAAAGCTGCTGAAGCTGGCGCCTAAGGGCACTAGCTTTTTCGATTCATTTAAGTTTGCCGACGATGTACTGCGCCAGGCTGTGCAGGGAATCGCCGACATTATTACTACGCCGGGGCTGATCAATCGCGACTTCTCCGACATTCGTACGATCATGGCCGGCATGGGCTACGCCATGATGGGTACGGCTATCGCGTCTGGCGAGGGCGCAATCGTAGAGGCGGCGCGGCAAGCCATCGCGAGCCCCTTAATGGAGGAGGGCGGCGTATTGGGCGCTCGTGGAGTGCTGATCAACATTACCGCTTCCAGCCAGCTGGGCATTCATGATGTGAATGAGGCCTGCAACCTGATTCGTGGCGCGACCGAGAACGACGATGTGCAGATCAACTTTGGCGTAGTGCTGGACGAGAAGATGGGATCGAGCGTCAAAATCACAGTGATTGCAACTGGCTTTCAGCGCGATTCCCTGCCCGAGATTGACCGCCGTAATCCTCACTTTCCATTCACT
>CALMAV010000202.1:0-5374 GCA_937859895.1 uncultured Bryobacterales bacterium
GGCCGCATCGACAACCGCCGTCAGGTCAGCCACTTCCTTGTCACCCCAATCAGCCGCAATCACTTCGCTGTACGCGTGACCTCGCCCTGTGCTGCCACGATAGTTCACATTCAGCAGGGCATAACCGTGTGCAGCAAACAATTGTCGATCAATCGAAAATCGGTGCTCATCCTGCGCTGTCGGCCCACCATGAATGAACAGCAGCATGGGTGCTTTTTTACCGGTCTGATAACCCAGCGGCATCGTGAGCAGCCCATGAACATCGCTCCCGTCTTTGCTTTTCCCAGCTATATCCGCGGTGGGAGCAAGCTGCACCTGCGAAAGCAAAGCGTCATTATGAGCCGTGATTTTGCGGAGCTTACCTGTGTCCAAAGCGTAGACCTCTGGAGCAGCCAAATCAGTGGACCAGAGCAGCGCTAAATGTCCACTGCCTTCAGAGAGACTGGTTGCTACGCCTGTTTCTCCGGTCAAGCGCTTTGCTTTGGTGCCGGATACTGGAACCTCGGCCACGTACTCCACTTGATCATCGGCAACCGTCGTCAACAGCGCTTTTCCGCTGTCCGTAAAGACCGGGGGCCCAACGTTGTTATCTATGGATGTGCTCACTAATGCAGCAGCGCCACCCACGGCTGGCACGACCGCCAGACGGGTTGCCTCGTATGCCGTGTAGTGTTTGGCAAGACCCTGGCGATATGCGATTTGCCGACTATCCGGACTCCACACCAACGGCCCGCTATCTCTACCTTCAAAAGTAGTCAGCTTACGCACGGCCGACCCGGGCTTTGCGTCAACAACGAAGACATCGTCGTTTGCGGTCCGGTCTGCGTCGGGCGCGTCGTGATTGCTGATAAAGGCAATCTGCTTCCCATCCGGCGACCACTCAGCTTCACGCTCTTCAAACTGGTCGTCTGCTGTTAGCTTGTTCAGCTTCTTGGTCGCTATGTCAAACAGAAACAGATGATTCCGCTTGTCTGTGAGATACCCTTCAATGTCTTGCTTGAAATGGTAGCGATCAATAACAATGGGCTTAGGAGGCTTGGGCTTTGCACCTTTCTCAGGCTCCGGCTCGTCTTTGACACGAAGACTGAGCAGCAACTGCTTACCATCGGGTGACCAACGGTACTCCGATAGATTTTCTTTGACATCAGTCAACTGCCGAGCTTCGCCACCACGGCGATCGAGCACCCAGACTTGCGAGCCTTTAGCAATCCCCGGACGATCTGAAGTAAAAGCAATATAGCGCCCATCTGGACTCCACCGGGGCGACCCTACCGAAGCCCCCTCTCCCGATGGCAACCCAAAGGTCAGCTGCACGTCTTCGCTTCCGTCCCAATTGACCATCCAAAGATCGGTTATGCTCTTGTCCTCCGCTGTATCAACATGAGAGACGGTGTACGCAATCAATTTCCCATCAGGAGAAACCTGTGGCGCACCCACCCGTAACATTCGCGAGAGATCGTCGAGGTTCATGCCCCGCTTCGCCGTTTGCGCCACCGACACGGAAACAACCAGGGAGAGGATCGTTGCTCGCGCCGCTAACCGCTGAAAATTCATTTCAGCAGTCTAGCAGCCGAGTTCAGTTGCTCGGCTCGTGATCTTATTGGTCGTTACGCCTCGCCCAACACAAACTTGGTACCCACGTAGGGCCTAATCACCTTTTGCGGGAAAACGCGTAAGGCTTCAGCAATGAAAACTTCTCCGGTGCAGTGCATCGGAATAAGATACGTGGGATCGATTTTAGCGAACTCCGCAACAGTTCGACGCGCTTCAGCCTCCGTCCGCGGACGTACTAGATGAAACCCGCCAATCACCGCATGCACTTTGTCGATGCCCGAAATCTCTTGAGCTCTTCGAACTGAATTGATAACGCCGCGATGACTACAGGACGCAATGACTACCAATCCAAGGTTTTTAACAACGAAGCAAGTAGCGAGTTCGTGCTCGCCGTCATCTGGAATCTGCTTCGCCCCTCGCTTCGAAGGGGAGAGAGCGCTTGCGTCACACCCCACACCCGGCCGCATCTGGGTCGGTATTGCAGCGCGCTCGAAGCTGGCAAGAGGAATCGTTCCGGTTGTAAATGCATGACCGCCCAGTAGCTGCGGAGTAGATGAAATGCGAACGTCAAACCCAGCCTTTGCCAACTGTTCCCGATCGAGCGCTCCCATAATCTGAGGCGGCGTGCTGACCATCGCTACTCGTTGGCAAAAGACCTCCTCACCTCCAACGACCAGTGGAAGCTTTCTTATAGAGCCATTCATGCCGTCAAAAAGCCCGGTGAAACCGCCGTAGTGGTCCAAGTGCCCATGGCTCAGAACGGAGGCGTCCAAAGATCTCGGGTCAATCCCAAGCAGCGAGAGATTACTATGAATCACCTCCGGCGAGTAACCAAAATCAACAAGCACACGCCTGGTTACTGGACCAAGGCTAGACTCCGCTAATACCGAAAGGCCAAATTCGGCCATCAGCGGCCGACGCGAAAGTGATGCTCCGGACGAGACACCAGCGTTGCGCAATATCTTTAAGCCTGGAAGACTTTGATCCGGCAGAAATGGACCGAAGGTGGCATTGTCCACGACAACTTGCAGGCTGACCTCATCCACAGGAGGGATCTCAAGGGAGGGAGAGTTTTTCCCGCGTCCTAAGTGCACCAAACACAATCCAGCACTAGACGCGAGGAAACCTCTCCTATTTATGGAAACCGCCGGCCTGACCATTGTGTTCATATTTTCAAATGAGTGGGGTACGGACAGCATCGCACACCACGATGCGTTGCAGGGGGCGCCAATCGCCGAAATCCGTCTCAGCAGTCCAGCAGCCGAGTTCAGTTGTCCGACCTAACTTGTCTCGTTTATGCGCTTCGCACACACGAGCTTGGTATCCACCTATGCTTGATAACCGCGCGTGAAAGCCTCAGAGCCAGGTGCCTAGCTCCAATCGAGGCGTCCATATACTCTCGAGATGAATGAACCATCGAGCAGCACTGCACAACTTTTCACCCGAGCAATGGGTGTGCTGTCTGACTTACTCAGTAAATATCTTGATGACTAACTACAATTATCCCAAATAAGCGAGAAAAGGCATTAGTCTTTGGTTGATCTGAAGTCTCCTCGAAGGTCCGTGCTCGTCCGCTTGGCAACTAAACTGCTAAATGAACGTGGTCTAGGTACCTGCAGTAGCTAAAGACAAAGAGAAGAATCTATAGCTTTTCTATTAACACCGAGATTACAAGGGCGCCTATTGGAATTTTTCAGGTCCAGCGTACTCCCGTGGGTAAAGGCAGCAGAAATTCCGAATGACATGATCTCGTCATTCAGATTCATCGGTTAGGTAAGTGGGGCGTTAAGACGCCCCTACTGCGACTCCGCCACGTTACACCTTTAAACAAAGATTGTGACTGTGAGGATGGGATACCTTCGATCATGATCACTGAATCCACAATCGAATATGCAGAGGCGCGCCGTGCTATCGACGCCATTCATGCTGAGGTGCTGAAGCGTGGGAAAGCCGGCGTGATCGTGGTCTGCGATGCCCATGGGGATCTGATTGCTCTAGCGCGTATGGACGGCGCTCCCCTCTCCTCCATCACCATTGCCATAAACAAGGCCTACAGCGCTGCACGGGAGAAGAAGCCAAGCAAAGAGATAGGTGACGCCTCACGCAGACCTGACAAGGGTTTCGACATTGGCTACTTCGGAGATCCGAAGTTCACTGGCTGGGGCGGCGGGATGCCAGTTTGGAAGGACGGCACCGTTGTTGGTGCAATCGCTGTGAGCGGTTTGCCGCAGGCCGAAGACATTGAACTGGCGGAGCTAGGTGTTTCAATCATTCTCGAAGCAAGCTAAACTCAGTCCCTCAAACGTTCGACGGTCAGTGGGCCTGCAGAAATCCATTGACTACCGACGCATATTTATCTGGCTCCTCGTAGTACGGCAGATGCCCGCTGTGCTCAAAGAAGACCAACTGAGCGCCAGGGATGCGGTGGGCGACATCCCAGGAAACGTCGGGCGTAACATTCAGATCGAAGCGACCTTGCAAAACAAGCACAGGAAAACGGAACTGAGCCATTTGGGGCATCAAGTCAAGATGCTCAATCGCCTTCGACACTGCATCCCCTACCGCCGGCGTGGACCCAAGATCAGACGCGTTGCGGAGGTAGCGTTCGCAAAGCTCAGGCGAGTAGAAAATCATTCGGAAATGCGCACGCAACTGCCCATCGGCGGCTTTGGTGTCTTTATCAGGTCCCGAAAATTTTTCAGCTTGCGCCTTTGCGTCCGAAATAACATCCGGGTAAACCTCGTTGAGACGCGGGTGAAGACTCGCGAAACCTGGGGCAGCCGAGTCGGACAGGATCAAAGCTCGGACGTGACTGGGATAAGCGCTGGCATACGCTGAAGCAAGCAGCCCACCGTAAGAATCCCCGACCAAATTCACCTTGTCAACATGCAGTAAGGCGCGAACGGCTTCGAGGTCCGCTATCTGAGCGTCCATGGTCTGCGGAGCTCCAGGTTCGTTCATTCTAGAGGCACCAGTGCCTCGCTGATCGTAAAAGATCACCTGTCGGTGAGCCGCTACTCGTCGCGTCCATACGTCGTTTTGGATCAGGTAGACATGGGAAAGTCCCGGGCCTCCGTTCACTGCAATTACCGGCGTGTCGGACGACATCGCCCCATAGGTGAATGTGGCAATGTCGACTTCTGGCGTGTGAACAGTCATCGTCTTAGGTTGGGGCACTTGGTCCTTGCCTGAAGCGGAAGCCAGGCAAACGAAGCCGACAAGAGCCGAAAGATTCCAGACGCAACGCCTCATGAGGGGTGCTTCGCCCATCTACCGGTTCAATGTTTTGGCCCGTTCGGCAGCTCAAACACCTTCGCAGGCAGGCTTCCGTCGGCTTCCACCGTGTTGGCAAACATCTGGAAAGTCTTATAGCCATTCCGGGAACGCTCCACCGTGAATGGCCACATCACCCCACCGCCAATATCTCGATACTTGTCATAATCCAAAACCTCGTCATTCTTGTACTTACTATCCGGATCCAGGTAGCTGAAAGTCTCGCGAAGCGGCAGGTGCGTGTTGTGATCAAAGTACACCCGAATGGTCTGGCGCTCCGAATCGGTGATATCAACAATCTCGACATGCCGGCTTACATACACCTCACTGCCGACGAAATCAAAGTAAAGTCCCGGCTCGTGATACCGATACTTCAGAAAGTAGAGTATGTCGTTCTGCATGGTCTTGACATACCGGTGCCACTTCTCCTCTTCGATCGGCCGTGCTCCGCGAAACGTTATGTCCCAAGCCCGATTTTCCAAATATAGATACGAATAATCGAGCTTCTTGCCCAGGAACTGCCGTTCGCGAATCGCAACGCCGTCTT